>NZ_PSWK01000012.1:0-95860 GCF_002932735.1 Rathayibacter sp. AY1B7 | reverse complement strand
CGTGTCGCCGTCGTGCCGGCGGCGCTTCCTGTCCGCCAGACCCGAGAGGAGGCGACCGCATGTACGAAGGCATCGTCCAGGAGCTGATCGACGAGCTCGGCCGGCTCCCCGGCATCGGCCCGAAGTCCGCCCAGCGCATCGCGTTCCACATCCTGCAGACCGAGACGTTCGACGTCACCCGGCTCGCCGAGATCCTGCTCGAGCTGCGCGGCCGTGTGCACTTCTGCGACATCTGCGGGAACGTGGCGGAGGAGGCGACCTGCGGGATCTGCCGCGATCCGCGCCGCAGCCGCGCCGTCATCTGCGTCGTGGAGGAGGCGAAGGACGTCCCGGCGATCGAGCGCACCCGCGAGTTCCGCGGGCTCTACCACGTGCTCGGCGGCGCGATCAGCCCGATCGACGGCATCGGCCCGGATCAGCTCCGCATCCGCCAGCTGCTGCAGCGGCTCGCGGACGGCGAGGTGCAGGAGGTCATCATCGCGACCGACCCGAACCTCGAGGGCGAGGCGACGGCGACCTACCTCTCGCGCATGCTCAGCACCCTCGGCATCCGCATCACCCGCCTGGCCTCCGGGCTGCCCGTCGGCGGAGACCTCGAGTACGCCGACGAGATCACCCTCGGCCGCGCCTTCGAGGGCCGCCGGCTCGTCGAGAACTGACGCGGCCGCCGGAGTCGCATGACCGCTCCGGCATGCGGTCGACCGGTAGACTCGCCCGTCGGGTCGCGACGGCGGTCCAGCCACCGACACGGGAGCAGCACGTGAGCCTGATCGTCCAGAAGTTCGGCGGGTCCTCCGTCGCCGACGCGGAGAGCATCAAGCGGGTCGCGAAGCGGATCGTCGCCACCAAGCAGGCGGGCAACGACGTGGTCGTCGCCGTCTCGGCCATGGGCGACACCACCGACGACCTGCTCGAACTCGCCCACCAGGTCACGCCCATCCCCGCCCCTCGCGAGCTCGACATGCTGCTCTCCTCGGGCGAGCGCATCTCGATGGCGCTGCTGGCGATGGCGATCAAGAGCATGGGCTTCGAGGCCCGCTCCTTCACCGGCAGCCAGGCCGGCATGATCACGGACGCGCAGCACGGCGCCGCCCGCATCGTCGACATCACCCCGGTCCGCCTCCGCGAGGCGCTCGACGAGAACGCCGTCGTCATCGTCGCGGGCTTCCAGGGCTTCAACCGCGACACGAAGGACATCACCACCCTCGGCCGCGGCGGCTCGGACACCACCGCCGTCGCGCTCGCCGCGGGACTCGGCGCCGACACCTGCGAGATCTACACCGACGTCGACGGCGTCTTCACCGCCGACCCGCGGGTCGTCAAGAAGGCCCGCAAGCTCGACCGCATCACCAGCGAGGAGATGCTCGAGCTGGCCGCCGCGGGCGCGAAGGTGCTGCACATCCGCGCCGTCGAGTTCGCCCGCCGCCACGGAGTCACGCTCCACGTGCGCTCCTCCTTCAGCCCCAACGAGGGCACCATCGTCTACAACGCCGAGACCGCCGGCGCCGAGCAGAACGGACAAGCCGTGGAAGAGCCCATCATCGCCGGAGTCGCCGCCGACCTGAACGAGGCGAAGATCACTGTCGTCGGAATCCCCGACATCCCGGGCAAGGCCGCGCAGATCTTCACGATCGTGGCCAAGACCGGCTCCAACATCGACATGATCGTGCAGAACGTGTCGGCTGCGGCCACCGCCCGCACCGACATCTCGTTCACCCTGCCCAAGGCCGACGGCCAGACGGTCCTCATGGCTCTCAACGCCGAGAAGGACGAGGTCGGCTTCGAGTCCCTGCAGTACGACGACCAGATCGCCAAGCTCGCGCTCGTGGGCGCCGGGATGCGCACCAACGCCGGCGTGTCCGCGAAGCTGTTCCGCTCCCTCTACGAGGCCGGGATCAACATCGAGATGATCTCCACGAGCGAGATCCGCATCTCGGTCGTCACCCGCGCCGACACCGTGAACGAGGCCCTGCGCGTCGTGCACACCGCCTTCGGGCTCGACGCCGAGGACGAGGCCGTCGTCTACGCCGGCACCGGCCGCTGACGGCCGGACACCCTCGCGATCCGGCCGTTCCTCCCGAGCGGCCGGACCGACCGGTACCCTCTCCCTCGATCCCCCCGCCACGAGCGGCCCGCGCGCCGCACGGACGAAAGAGCACAGCATGAGCAGCACCCCCCTCCACGTGGGCGTCGTCGGCG
Source organism: Rathayibacter sp. AY1B7 (assembly GCF_002932735.1). Taxonomy (NCBI): domain Bacteria; kingdom Bacillati; phylum Actinomycetota; class Actinomycetes; order Micrococcales; family Microbacteriaceae; genus Rathayibacter; species Rathayibacter sp. AY1B7. The sequence goes on along the minus strand of NZ_PSWK01000012.1, from coordinate 93,661 downwards.
CGACCGGCCAGGTCGGGAAGGTGATGCGCCGCCTCCTCGAGGAGCGCGACTTCCCGATCGCGTCCATCCGCTTCTTCGCCACCGCCCGCTCGGCGGGCACGACGCTGCCGTTCCGCGGCGAGGACGTCGTGGTCGAGGACGTGGAGACCGCCGATCCGTCGGGGCTCGACATCGCCCTGTTCTCGGCCGGAGCCACGGGATCGCGCGCGCAGGCGCCCCGCTTCGCCGCGGCCGGCGTCACCGTGATCGACAACTCCAGCGCCTGGCGGATGGACCCCGAGGTCCCGCTGGTCGTCAGCGAGGTGAACCCCCACGCCATCGACCAGGCGGTCAAGGGCATCATCGCCAACCCCAACTGCACCACGATGGCCGCGATGCCGATCCTCAAGGTCCTCGACCGCGAGGCGGGGCTCACGCGCCTGATCGTCAGCACCTACCAGGCCGTGTCCGGCAGCGGACTGGCCGGAGCGAACGAGCTGGCCGGCCAGGTCCGCGCCGCCGTCGCCGACGAGCACCTGCTCGACCTGGTGCACGACGGCTCGGCGGTCGACTTCCCCGCGCCGGACAAGTACGTCGCCCCGATCGCCTTCGACGTCATCCCCTTCGCGGGGAGCCTGGTCGAGGACGGCTCGAACGAGACCGACGAGGAGAAGAAGCTCCGCAACGAGAGCCGCCGCATCCTCGAGCTCCCGGAGCTGCTGGTCTCGGGCACCTGCGTGCGCGTCCCCGTGTTCACCGGCCACTCGCTCTCCGTCAACGCCGAGTTCGCCTCCGCCCTCAGCCCCGAGCGTGCTCGCGAGCTGCTGGCCGACGCGCCCGGCGTCGTGCTGCGCGAGGTGCCGACTCCGCTGGAGGCCGCGGGCAAGGACCCGAGCTTCGTCGGCCGCATCCGCGCCGACGAAGGCGCTCCGGAGGGACGCGGCCTCGCGCTCTTCATCAGCAACGACAACCTCCGCAAGGGCGCGGCCCTGAACGCCGTGCAGATCGCCGAGCTCATCGCGGCGAAGCAGCCCGTCTCCTGACCTCCGTGGACGGGGCCGGCGCCGAGCGCTCCGGCCCCTTCCGGGTGGAAAAGCCGCGAATTTGATGGGGGAGCGGGGCCCCTCCCCGCCGCGGTGTGCTCGGGCGAGCGTAAACTCGACTCTCGTGAACTCCTCGGAACCGGTCGACGTCGCCCTCATCGGTGGGGGCATCATGAGCGCCACGCTCGGCGCCCTCATCACCCAGCTGCAGCCCGACTGGACGATCGCCGCCTACGAGCGCCTCGGCGACGTGGCGCAGGAGTCGTCGAACCCGTGGAACAACGCGGGCACCGGTCACGCGGCCCTCTGCGAGCTGAACTACATGCCCGAGGCGGCCGACGGCTCCGTCGACCCGGCCAAGGCGATCCAGATCAACGAGCAGTTCCAGATCTCGCGCCAGTTCTGGTCGAGCCTGGTGGAGTCCGGCGGCATCCGCGTGCCCTCCAGCTTCATCAACCCGGCGCCGCACATGACCTTCGTGCACGGCGAGGCCAACGTCGAGTACCTCCGGAAGCGCTACGAGGCGCTCAAGGACCAGCCGCTGTTCGCCGGCATCGAGTTCACCGAGAGCGTCAAGACCATCCACGAGTGGGCGCCCCTGCTGATGGAGCAGCGTCCCGCCGGCGGCGGCCCCTATGCGGCGACGCGCATGCCGGCCGGCACCGACGTCGACTTCGGCTCGCTGACCCACCAGCTGTTCGACCACGTCGTCGCCCACGGCGGCACGCTCGACACCGGCCGCGAGGTCACCGACATCACCCGGCAGAAGGACGGCACCTGGCGCCTCGACCTCAAGCAGGTCGTCGGAGGCACGCCCCAGTCGGTGACCGCCCGCTTCGTCTTCGTCGGCGCCGGCGGCGGTGCGCTGCACCTCCTGCAGAAGTCGGGCATCCCCGAGATCAAGGGCTTCGGAGGCTTCCCGATCTCGGGCCAGTTCCTCCGCACCGACAACCCCGAGCTGGTCGCCCGGCACAAGGCGAAGGTCTACGGCAAGGCCGCTGTCGGCGCGCCCCCGATGTCGGTGCCGCACCTCGATGCGCGCGTCGTCGACGGCGAGTCGTCCCTCCTCTTCGGCCCCTACGCGGGCTTCACGCCCAAGTTCCTGAAGCGGGGCTCGTGGCTCGACCTGCCCCTGTCGATCCGGCCGCACAACATCGGCCCGATGCTCGCGGTCGCCCGCGACAACCTCGACCTGATGAAGTACTTGATCGGCGAGGTGCTCGCCGGCCGTGGCAAGAAGATGAAGGCCCTGCGCGAGTTCCTGCCCACCGCCCGCGACGAGGACTGGTACCTGATCACCGCCGGCCAGCGCGTCCAGGTGATGAAGAAGGACGAGAAGAAGGGCGGCGTGCTGCAGTTCGGCACCGAGGTCATCACCGGAGGGGACGGCACGATCGCCGGCCTGCTCGGCGCCTCGCCCGGAGCCTCGACCGCCGTGCCGATCATGCTCGACATCGTGCAGAAGTGCTTCCCCGACCGGATGAAGGCCTGGGAGCCTCGGATCCGCGCACTGGTGCCGAGCTACGGCTCGACGCTCAACGACGCGCCCGAGAAGGCCGAGCAGACGGTCACCGCGACCGCCGAGACGCTGGAGCTGTCCGCCTCGGTCTGATCGGGTGCGACCCGTTCGAACGTATGTTCTAATGGCTCCGTGAGGTGGAGCGGGCAGTCGATCGGCACGGCCGACGAGGCCGCGCTGCCCGGGCTCGTCAAGCTCACCGACCTGGTGCGGACTGTGCGCACACCGGAGTTCGAGGGCATCACCTTCTACGAGGTGCTCGCGAAGTCGGCGCTCAACCGCGTGCACACCTCCTCGAAGATGCCGTTCGGCTGGAGCATCAACCCGATGCGCGGCTGCACCCACGCCTGCACCTACTGCTTCGCCCGGCCCACGCACGAGTACCTCGAGTTCGACGGCGGCCGCGACTTCGACTCGCAGATCGTCGTGAAGGTGAACGTCGCCGAGGTCCTCACCCGGGAGCTCGCGAAGCCGAGCTGGGAGCGGCACCCCGTGGCACTCGGCACCAACACCGATCCGTACCAGCGCGCCGAGGGCCGCTACCGGCTGATGCCGGGCATCATCGCCGCGCTCGCCGCCTCGGGCACCCCGATCTCGATCCTCACGAAGGGCTCGCTGCTGCGGCGAGACCTGCCGCTGCTCCGCGAGGCCGCCGAGCACGTCCCGGTCGACCTCGGAGTGTCGATCGCCGTCTACGACGAGGGCCTCCAGCGCTCCGTCGAGCCGGGTGCGCCGACCGCGGCGGCCAGGCTGGCGACGGTCACCGCGGCACGGGAGGCCGGCTTCGACTGCTCGGTGTTCCTGATGCCGATCCTGCCGTTCCTCACCGACACCCGGGCGCACCTCGACGAGTCGCTCCAAGCCTGCCGCGAGGCGGGCGCCAGCACGATCATGTACTCGACCCTCTACCTCAAGCCCGGGGTGAAGGAGTGGTTCCTGCAGTGGCTCGGGCAGGAGCACCCCGAGCTGGTCGACAAGTACCGAGCGCTCTACCCGGGCCGCGACGCCTACGCGCCTCTCGAGTACCGGCGCTGGCTCTCGGCGCGCATCCGCCCGCTGATGCGCGCGCACGGGCTCGAGCGCGGCGAGGAGGACCCGGCCACCGGCTCCGTCAAGTCCTCCGCCCTCGGTTCGCTCGGGACGCTGCGGACCCTCGGCGGCGAGCGGCGCTCCCTCCAGCACGACGGGCTGCTGGTCGGGGAGCTCGGGCCGGAGCGCGCCGCGATCCTGCCCGGCGTCGGGCAGCCGACGCTGTTCTGAGCCGGGGGCGGGCCCGGCCGCGGCTAGGATCGTCCGCATGGTCACCCGCTCCGGTGAGCCCTCGGGCTCCTCCGCCCGGAGCGCCCGCGACGCGGCACCCCGTGCGGTCCGGCTCGGCCTGCTCGACCCGCGCGAGGACCTGCTCGCGGCGACGAGCGCGTGGATCCGCACCCACGCCCCGGACTTCGAGGTCGTCGTGGCCGCCTCCACCTGGCACGACCTGGTGACGAGCGATGTCTTCCCCACCCAGGTGGTCGTGATGGACGTCGAGCTGCGCGAGCCGATCTCGATCGAGGCGCGGATCCGGACCTGCCGGGCGGCGGGAGCCGCGGTCGTGGCGCTCTCCGCGAGCGAGGACGACGAGGTCCGCGAGCGCGCCCTGAAGGCCGGAGCCGTGCGGCACCTGGCGAAGTCGCGCCCGCTCGCTGAGGTGATGGAGCAGACCCGCGCCGCTCTCGAGATGCGCTCGGCCGACGTCTCGTCCGCGCAGTGGCGGCCCCTGCCGTCCGGAGTCGCGGCGCAGCAGCGCCCACGGCTCAGCGCCGGCGAGCTGGAGGCGCTGCGCCTCTACGCGTCCGGATCGAGCACCCCCGAGGTCGCCGCCAAGATGAACGTGCAGTTCGAGACCGCGAAGACCTACCTGCAGCGAGTGCGCCGCAAGTACGTCGCGGTCGGCAGGCCCGCGAGCCGCCGGGCCGACCTGATCCGCCGCGCCGGCGAGGACGGGTTCCTCCCGTGACCGGCCCCTGCTCACCCCGGGGGCCCCGCCTCCGGACCCGCCCCGAGGAGACCTGATGGCCAAGCTGTACTTCCGCTACGGAGCGATGAACAGCGGGAAGAGCACGTCGCTCCTGCAGGCCGCGCACAACTACGAGGAGCGCGGGCACCGGGTGCTGCTGGCCAAGCCGGCCGTCGACACGAAGGGCGAGGAGCTGATCGTGTCGCGGCTCGGCGTGACCCGTCCGGTGGACATCCTGTTCGAGCCCGACGGGGACCCGGTGGCCGTCTTCACCGCCGCCCGGGCCCGCGTGCTGGCCGAGTCGAAGCGCGACGTGAGTGCTCTGCTCGTCGACGAGGCGCAGTTCCTGCCGGAGTCGCACGTCGACGATCTGCTCCGGATCGCCATCCTCGAGAACGTGCCCGTCCTGGCGTACGGCATCCGCACGGACTTCCGCACCGCCGCGTTCCCGGGAAGCAGGCGGCTCCTGGAGATCGCCCACAGCCTCGAGGAGCTGAAGACGATCTGCCGGTGCGGGCGCAAAGCGATCTTCAACGGGCGCGTCGTGGACGGCCGCTTCGTCTTCGACGGCGATCAGGTCGCGATCGACGGAACGGCGGTCACCTACGAGTCGCTGTGCGGCGCGTGCTACCTCCAGGAGAGCCGCGGCCGGCTCCGCGGCTGACCGGTCGAGCGTTCCTCACCGGTGCGACACCCCTCCGAAACGAGGAAGTGGGTAGCCTGACGACGTGACAACACCGGAAACGGAATTACGCCTTTCGAAGCAGCAGGAAAGGTCGGGGGAAACGATGACGGCGCAAGGGGCACCGCTGAGGCGTCGGCCGTCGTGGGAGCAGGACTACCGGCGACGGCTGCTCATCACGGACGTCGTCGCGATCGTCCTCTCCGTCTTCGGCACGCAGCTCTTCTGGTTCGACCTGAACCTGAACTCGGATCTGGGGTTCAAGAACCCCGCCGACATCGCGGTCAGCTACACCTGGGTGTCCGTCGCCCTGTCGGTCGGCTGGCTCCTCGCCCTCCAGGTCTTCGACACGCGCGACCGCCGGATCGTCGGCACCGGCTACGTCGAGTACCGCCGCGTCGTCGACGCCTCCATCTGGCTCTTCGGCATCGTCGCGATCATCGCCTACCTGCTCCAGATCCTGCTCGCGCGCGGCTACATCATCACGGCGTTCCCCGCCGGGATCGTGCTGATCTGCGTCGGCCGCCTGGTCTGGCGCTCCTGGCTCACCCGGCAGCGCCGGGCGGGCCGCTTCTCGAGCCAGGTCGTGCTCCTCGGCTCCCGCGCGAGCGTCCTGCACACCGCGCGCGAGCTGCGTCGCGGCACCGAGGCCGGCTACAAGCTCGTCGGCGCCGTCTCGACCTCGGTCGGCGGTGCGGACGCGCTGCGGAGCGAGCAGGAGCTCTCGGGCCTCGCGGTCCACGGGTTCACCGGGATCGACGGCGTCCGCGCCGTGATGGACGCCACCGGTGCCGACACGGTGGTCGTCACGAGCTCCGACGAGCTGGCGCCGCAGCGGATCCGCGAGCTGAGCTGGACGCTCGAGCCCGGGCGCGAGCACCTCGTCGTGGCGCCGAGCCTCACCGACATCGGCGGTCCGCGCATCCACACCCGCCCCGTCGCGGGCCTTCCGCTGATCCACGTCGAGACCCCGCGCTTCGACGGCCGCCAGCGGTTCGCCAAGCGCCTCTTCGACATCCTGGCGTCGACCATGCTGATCATCCTCAGCGCGCCGGTGCTCGTCGTCGTCGCCGTGCTGGTCAAGGTCACCAGCCCCGGGCCCGTGCTCTTCCGGCAGGAGCGCATCGGCCTGAACGGCGCGACCTTCGAGATGCTGAAGTTCCGCTCGATGGTCGTCGACGCGGAGGCGCGACTGGCGGCTCTCGCGTCGCAGCAGCGTGCGGAGGGGAACTCGATCCTCTTCAAGATGGCGAAGGACCCCCGCGTCACCCGGGTGGGCGCGATCCTCCGGCGCTTCAGCCTCGACGAGCTGCCCCAGTTCCTGAACGTCTTCCGCGGCGACATGTCCCTGATCGGCCCCCGCCCGCCGCTGGCCCGCGAGGTCGAGCAGTACGAGGAGCACGTGCACCGCCGCTTCCTGATGAAGCCGGGCATCACCGGGCTCTGGCAGGTCAGCGGACGCTCGAACCTCTCGTGGGAGGACACCGTCCGCCTCGACCTGTACTACGTCGAGAACTGGTCGATGACCGGCGACATCGTCATCCTCTTCAAGACCGCGCGCGCCGTCCTCGCCCGCGACGGGGCGTACTGATCGCCGGGGGGAGGGGCGCCGAGCCCCGCACCCTGTCCGTCTCGGTCCTCGAGACCCCGTTCCGCGTGGTCTTCGGACGCGGCGTCGGCGACGAGGACGCGGCGCGGATCGCCGACAGCTGGGCGGCCTGCGCGTCCGAGCCCGACGCGGGAGCACGCGACGTCCTCGCCGAGGTGGGGCACGACCCCTCCGTCCCGGTCGGCGGCTCGCCCCGGGTCTCGAGCGCCACGCTCGCGCAGCTCGAGGAGTCCCTGACCTCGACCCTGACCCTCGAGGCGATCGGCGCCCGGCGCGCCGACCTGCTGATGCTCCACGCCTGCGGGATCTCCGACGAGTCCGGCCGCGTGCTGGCCTTCGTCGCCGCCTCCGGGACCGGCAAGACCACCATCGCCCGGACGCTCGGGTCCCGCTTCGGCTACGTCACCGACGAGACGGTCGGCGTGACCCCGGAGGGGCGCGTCCTGCCCTATCCCAAGCCGCTGTCGGTGAAGCCGCTGACCGGATCGGCGCCGAAGGCGCAGCTGGCCCCCGGGTCGCTCGCCCTCCGACCGGTCCCGGAGGCGCCCCTGCGGCTGGCGGGCGTCCTCCTGCTCGAGCGCCGCGACGGCGTCGGGACGCCCTTCCTCGAGCACGTCGACCCGGTCGACGCGATCGAGGACCTGGTGCCGCAGACCTCCTACCTCTCGGCCCGCCCGCGGCCGATCGCCGATCTCGTCCGCACCCTCTCGGCGCTGGGCGGCGTCCGGCGACTGGTCTACTCCGAGGCCGCGAGCGTGGTGCACCTGGTCGAGGAGGTCTTCGCGTCCCTCGGCGCCGAGGCCCCGTCCGCCTGGTCCGACGTGGTCTCCGTGCAGCTCGACCCTGTGGGCGAGGCCCTGCCCGGCACCGTCCTGCGCACCCCTGCGGACGACGCGGTGGAGCTCGCCGACGGCCAGCTGCTCGTGTTCTGCGGCGGCACCCTCGTGCGCCTGTCCGGCATCGGCCCGACGATCTGGCGCCACGCCGGCCGGGGCTCCGATCTGCCCGGTCTCGTCGCCGCGGTGCTCGAGGAGGCGGGCCCGCCGCCCGCCGGCGTCGATGCGGAGGCGGTCGTCGAGTCGGCGGTCGTCGAGCTCGAGGGCCTCGGAGTGATCAGGAGAGGGACTCCGCCGGAGCCCACCCCCGACGGGTGGCACGGTTGACGCGCCTGGCGCCGAGGGCGCGGAAGCGCTGTGTCAGAATTCGGAAGAACCCGTCGCCGGCGCCCGCCGCGTGATCCGTACCAGCGAAGGAAATCTGACTCTGTGGAACTTCGAGACGTCCTCCGGCTGCTGCGCGACCACTGGATCCCGATCGTCGCGGCGATCCTCCTCGGCACTCTCGTCGCCTTCGGCTGGTCGCTGACGCAGAAGCCGCGGTACGTCGCCGACTCGCAGGGCCTGGTCTCCGTCGCCACCACCGGTGCCGACGACAGCCAGGCGATCTACACGCAGCAGATCGCGCAGTCCGTCGCCAAGTCGAGCCTCGCCACGTACGTCCCGATCGCCACCTCGCGCGACGTGGCGCAGATCGCGATCGACAGCCTCGGCCTCGACGTCTCGCCCGCCACGCTGATCTCGGCGATCACGGTGCAGGCCGACACGGTCGCCCCGGTGATGAAGGTCAGCGCCACCGCCTCCACCCCCGAGGGCGCGCAGAAGCTCGCCGACGCCTGGGTCGCGGCCATCGCCACCAAGGTGCAGCAGGTCAACCAGGAGACGGGCGTCGGCGACACGGTCTCCCTCACCGTTCTGCAGGCCGCGGCGCTCCCGTCCTCGCCGGCGTTCCCGAACCTGCGCCTCGTCCTCGCGGTCGGCGCGCTCGCGGGCCTCGTCCTCGGTCTCGTCTACGCGTTCGTCCGCAACACGTTGGACCGGCGCATTCGCACCGCCGAGATGGTCGAGCGCCTGTTCGACCTCCCCGTGGTCGGCACCCTCCCCGTCGACAAGCGCCTCAGCGAGACCAACCGCATCGTCCCCGAGGCCGACACGACCGACTACATCAAGGCCGACGGCAAGCACGCACTCGCCGAGGCGCTGCGCGAGCTCCGCACGAACCTGCAGTTCATGAACATCGACAGCCCGCCGCGCATCATCGTCGTGACGAGCCCGCTGCCCTCGGACGGCAAGTCGACGGTGACCGCGAACCTCGCGGTGACGCTCGCCGCCTCCGGCCAGCGGACCGTCGTCGTCGATGGCGACCTCCGCAAGCCCACCGTCGCCAAGTCGTTCGGCCTCGTTCCCGGCGTCGGCCTGACCGACCTGCTGATCGGCAAGGCGGAACTGCAGGACGTCCTGCAGCCGTGGGGCCCGTCCGGCAACCTCTGGGTGCTCGGAGCCGGGTCGATCCCGCCGAACCCGTCCGAGCTGCTCGGCTCCAACGGCATGGACATCCTCCTGCACGAGATCGCTCGCGAGGCCATCGTGCTCGTCGATGCGCCGCCGCTCCTGCCCGTCACGGACGGCGCCATCCTCACCGCCCGCACCGACGGCGCGCTCGTGGTCATCTCCGCGGGCAGGACGACGACCGACGAGCTGGGCAAGGCGATCCAGAACATCGAGCGGGTCAGCGGCCACACCCTCGGCGTGATCCTCAACCGCGTGCCCGCGCGCGGCCAGGTCGGCCGGGGCTACGGCTACTACTACACGAGCTACTACGGCTCCGAGCGATCGGGTGCCCGCCCGGACACGGCCGTCGAGCCCGAGCCCGCGTCGACCTCGGCCTGAGCGCCCCGCGATGATCTTCCCGGGAGACGACTCCGCCCGCCCCGCCCGCCGGAGCTGGCGACCGGACGAACCGGTCGCCGCCTCCGCCGCCCCCGTCTTCACCGTGCTCTCGGTCTGCACCGGCAACATCTGCCGGTCGCCGATGGCGGAGCAGCTGATGCGCGCCGCACTCGCCGACGCGACATCACCCGCGGGAGGTCCGCTCTTCGCGTTCACGAGCGCCGGAGTGAGGACGCGCGACGGACTGCCGATGGACCCGGTCTCGGCCCGCTTCTCGGCTCAGCACGGGGGAGACCCGGCCGCGCACACGAGCGCGGTGCTCGGCGACGCGATCGTCGGCGACGCCGACCTCCTGCTCACGATGACGCGCGACCACCTGGTCGACGCCTCCCGGCGCTTCCCGTCGCTCCTCCTCCGCGGCTTCACGCTGCTCGAGTTCGCCCGCGTGCTGCCGTTCGTGCTGCGGGAGGTGCCGCTGCCGACGGTCGAGGACCCCGCCGCGCGGCTCCGCGCCGTCGTGCGGCTCGCCGCCGCCCACCGCGGGCGCGCCCCGCGGGGCGAGGGCGGCGACGACATCGAGGACCCGATCGGCCGCAGCGAGGCCGTGCACGAGCGCGTGGCGACGCAGATCGCGGCGGCTGTCGCCGACGTCTCCCGCGATCTGAGAGCATTGGCGCGGCGGTAGTCGCGCGTCCGCGGGCGCGCTGACGCCTCGCCGCATCGCATCGCTCCTCCTCACCGTCGCGACCGCGACACGAACCCGCCACGATTCGGAGAACCCCTGTGAAGCTTTCTGTCATCGGCTGCGGCTACCTCGGTGCCGTCCACGCTGCCGCCATGGCCGAGCTCGGCCACGACGTCATCGGTATCGACGTCGACCAGAAGAAGATCGACGCCCTGGCCGCCGGCACCGCGCCGTTCTTCGAGCCCGGCCTCCCGGAGCTGCTGTCCTCCGGCGTCGCCTCCGGGCGCCTGCGCTTCTCGACCGACATGGCCGACGCCGCCGGTGCGGCCGTGCACTTCGTCGCCGTCGGCACCCCGCAGAAGCCGGGCGAGAACGCCGCGGACATGACCTACGTCGACTCGGCGATCGACGGTCTCCTGCCCTACCTCGAGGCGGACTCCCTCGTCGTCGGCAAGTCGACCGTCCCCGTCGGCACCGCCGCCCGCCTGGCCGACCGCATCGCCTCCTCCGGTGCGACCCTCGCCTGGAACCCCGAGTTCCTCCGCGAGGGCTTCGCCGTCAAGGACACGATCAGCCCCGACCGGCTCGTCTACGGCGTGCCCGCGGGCGAGGCCGGAGCAGCGGCGAAGGCGACCCTCGACGAGGTCTACGCGACGGCGCTCGCGGCCGAGACCCCGCTCGTGGTCACCGACTACGCCACCGCCGAGCTGGTGAAGGTCTCGGCCAACGCCTTCCTCGCGACCAAGATCTCGTTCATCAACGCGATCGCCGAGATCGCGGAGGTCACCGGCGCGGACGTCACGCAGCTCGCCGACGCCATCGGCTACGACGTGCGGATCGGCCGCCGCTTCCTGAACGCGGGCATCGGCTTCGGAGGCGGCTGCCTCCCGAAGGACATCCGCGCCTTCTCGGCCCGCGCCGACGAGCTCGGCGTCGGCGAGTCCGTCGCCTTCCTCAAAGAGGTCGACGCGATCAACCTGCGTCGCCGTCAGCGCGTCGTCGACCTCGTCACCGAGGGCCTGGGCGGCTCCGTCGAGGGCCGCCGCATCGCCGTGCTCGGTCTGGCGTTCAAGCCGGAGTCGGACGACATCCGCGACTCGCCGTCGCTCGACGTCGCCGCTCGCCTGCACGACCTCGGTGCGACCGTGGTCGCGACCGACCCCGAGGCGATCGAGAACTCGCGCCGCCGCTACCCCGAGATCACCTACACGACCGACGTCGACGAGGCGCTGGCCGGTGCCGACGCCGTGGTCGTCGTGACGGAGTGGAAGCAGTTCCGCGCCCTCGACCCCGCGGCCACGGCGGCGAAGGTGGCCAACACCTTCCTCGTCGACGGTCGCAACTGCCTCGACCCCGCCGCCTGGCGTGCGGCCGGCTGGGAGTACCGCGGCCTCGGCCGCTGACGCGGCAGAGCCGTCGTCTCAGCGGACGCGGCTCGGCTGGTCCGCCACGACGCCGGAGGTGCCGCGGAGGGGGATGTGCGCGAAGGCGTCGTCCCACTCCGCCGCCCTCCGGCGTCGTCGTGCGCGGACGACCATCCGGAGCAGGACGCCGGCGACCGCGCCGAGGAGGGCGCCGGAGGTGTTCATCACGACGTCGTCGACGGTGGCGAAGCGCGCCGAGAGGAAGAGCAGCTGGCCCGCCTCGATGAGCGAGCTCACGACGGCGCCGACGGCGACGGCGACCCACGCCCTCCGGAGCCGCAGGTTGAGGGCCAGGAGCAGCCCCAGGGGCACGAACAGGGCGATGTTGGCAGTCGACTCGATGAACGCGTAGTCGACCATCGGGAGGCCGTGCCGGGCGAACCAGGAGGTCACCCGGCCGAGATCCCCCCGCACTCCCGCATCGACGGGCGTCGGCCAGAAGGCGATCGCTGCGAGCGCGACCACGTAGGGCACGCCGATGGCGAGGGTGAGGCGGGTGAGCGACCGGGTCACGGTGCTCCTCTCGTCGGTCGTCGGGCGGGGGCGGCGACGACGGCGGAAGAACAGTCTCGCTCCCGGCTGCTGGGATCGGGCCGGGAGGCGCGGGGGAGTGGGCCGAAGGCACGGCCGTGCGCAGGACGCTCGGGACGCCGACAGGGGTGCTCGAGCCGGAGAGCGCGGGGCGGTGATCGCGCCGGCTCCGTCGTCGACCAGGCTCCGGCCCGGGCGAGCATCCGCCTGCGGGCGAGCCCCGCCACAGCAGAATTCCGAGAACGCCCCGGGAACGACGAAGCCCGGCCGGATCATCGATCCTGGCCGGGCTTCTCACCGGTCGGGGTAGCGGGATTCGAACCCACGACCTCCTCGTCCCGAACGAGGCGCGCTACCAAGCTGCGCCACACCCCGGTGTGCTCATCACGGAGAACCGCTCACGAGCCTCGACAATAGTAGCCGATTTCCGGACCGCCGTCGGACACCCCTCGTCAGGCCGCCGGAGTGAGCGTGACGAGGGTCACCTCGGGCCGGCAGGCGAAGCGCACCGGTGCGTAGATCGAGGTGCCGACTCCGGCGGACACGTTGAGGTACGAGCTGCGCAGTCCGTTGTCCCACGTCGTCGAGCCGGCGACCTTGTCGCGCGGGATGTCGCAGTTGGTGACGAGGGCGCCGAAGCCCGGGACGCAGACCTGCCCGCCGTGCGTGTGCCCGGCGAGGATCACCTCGGCGCCGCGGGCGACGAAGTCGTCGAGGATGCGCTGGTAGGGCGCGTGCGCCACGCCGATGCTGACCCCGGCCGGTCCGTCCTCCGCGCCGCGCAGCTCGTCCACGGCTCCGGCGACGAGGTCGATGCGGTCGAGGCCGATGTGCGGGTCGTCGACGCCGAAGAACTCGATGCGCGTCCCCTTCACCGTGATGCTCTCGGCACGGTTGTTGAGGTCCACCCAGCCGAGCCCGTCCGAGAAGAAGCCGGTCAGCCCGTCGGTGTCGAGATCGGCCTCGTGCTGCTTGGGGTTCTTGGAGGGGCCGACGAAGTAGCGGAGCGGGTTCTTGATCCGAGGGCCGAAGTAGTCGTTGGACCCGTTGACGAAGGCGCCGGGGATCCCGGCGAAGGGCTCCAGAGCCCGGCGGATGCCGAGCACGCCGTCGCGGTGGCCGAGGTTGTCGCCGGTGTCGACCACGACGTCGGGCGCCAGGGCGAGGAGCGAGCGGATCCACTCCTGCTTCTTCGTCTGCCACGGGGCCATGTGCAGGTCAGACACGTGCAGGACGCGGATCGGCTCGGAACCCGCGGGCAGCACCGGGAACGACGTGCGCCGGACGGTGAACAGCGTCCGCTCGACGCCGATGCCCCAGGCCGCGGCGACGGCTCCGGCCGCGGCGACGGTCGCGAGGGCGGTGGTGAGGGGGCGACGGGTGCGTCCGGTCATGGGTCCTTCTCTCGCACGTCGGCCGCGAGCGCGGCCGCGTTCATTCTGCCGGACGCTCCCTCGGGAGCAGCCGGGGGTGCCGGGGCTCAGCCCGCGCGGGGCGGGGCGCCCGGTCCGGCACTGATCTTCAGGGTGATCTCCGCGCCCCGGGAGACGCGCGACCCGGCGGGCGGGTTCGTCTGCGCGACCGTCCCTGCCGGGCGGTCGGAGGGGACCGGAGAAGTGTCGACGCGGACCGTGAAGCCGACGGAGCGCAGGCGTGCGGCCGCCGCAGAGGGGCTCTGGCCGGTGACCTGGGGCACGGCCTCCTGCGGAGCGTCGACGAGCGAGCGGACGGGAGCCGGGAACGCCGTCCCGCCGTACTTCGCGTCGGCGACGCGCATGATGCGCGGCCAGATCTGGTGGCGCACCTGACCGGCGTTCACCCGGTTGAGACTGAACCCGCGCATGGAGGTGAAGCCGGTCACGTTGCCGACCCAGGTGGCGGTGGCGACCTCGGTGCTCGCGCCGACCATCCACGTGTGCAGCGCGTCGTCCGTGGTGCCGGTCTTGCCGATGTGCGGCACCCCGGTGCGGGGGTTGGAGGGGGCGCCGGTGCCGCCCGTCACCACCTGCTGCAGGGCGTAGCCAGCGGTCGCGGCCACCTCCTCGGACATCCCCTGGCTGCACTCGGAGGCGGGCGGCGCGACGTCGGCGCCCGTGCGGTCGACGATGCGGTCGATCGCGATGGGCGTGCAGACGGTGCCCTTGTTCGCGAAGCCGGCGAAGGCCGTGGCCATCGTGAGCGGAGCGATCTCGTTGGTGCCGAGGATGGTCGGCGCGAGCTTCTGCAGCTCGGTCCCGTCGGCACGGTGCACGCCCATCGCCAGCGCCGTGTTGCGGATGCCGCAGAGGTCCAGCTGCTGGGCCATGGCGGCGAACGAGGTGTTGATCGAGCCGGTCGTGGCCTGCAGGGCCGTGGTCACTCCTCCGTTGCCGCCCTCGTCGTTCCCGGGGTTCCAGGACTCGCCGTAGTAGACGCCGTCGGGCTCACAGCTGTCACGGAAGGTCGTGTAGGCGCGGCGGGTGCCGTCGACGCTCTCGCCGAGCGAGTGCCCCTCCTGCAGCCACTCCGCGAGGGTGAACACCTTGTAGGTCGAGCCGACCTGGAATCCCGAGGAGCCGCCGTACCCGAAGTCGGTGTTGTAGTTGACGCTCGTGTAGTTGGGGCCCGTCAGGTCCGGATCGTTGGAGTAGTCCTTGTTCTGGGTCATCGCGAGGATGCGGCCGGTGCCGACCTCGACCGAGACGCTCGCGCTGCCGATGTTCACGTTCGCCATCGACTTGGGCACCCAGTCGTCGGTGGCCGAGACGGCGGCCTGCTGCAGGTCGGAGTCGAGGGTCGTGTGGATCCGGTAGCCGCCGCGCTTGAAGGTGGCGTCGCGCTCGTCCTGGCTCGCACCGAACGCGTCGTCGTTCTTGATGACCCAGGTGACGTAGTCGCAGAAGAAGGCCGCGACTCCGGCCGTCTGGCAGCCGGTGCTCGGCTCGGTGATGTTCGGCGTCACGGGCTCGGCGACGGCCGCCTGCGCCTGCTCGGACGTCACCTTCGACTCGAGGTCCATGCGGGTGACGATGTAGTCGCGCCGGTCCCGGGTCTGCGGGTAGCCCTCCGCGGCGGGGTTCGCCGGGTCGCCGGGCCGGTCGAAGCGGAACTTCTCGGGGTTGTTCACGATCGCGACGAGCGCGGCGGACTGCGCGAGCGAGAGGTCCTTCGCGCTCACTCCGAAGTAGTATCGGGCGGCCGCCTCGACGCCGTAGACGGTGCCGCCGAACAGGGCGATGTTGAGGTAGCCCAGCAGGATGTCGTTCTTCGGGTACTCCTTCTCGAGCCCGATGGCGAGCCGCATCTCGGCGACCTTGCGCTCCGGAGTGGTCTCCGTGGCCTCGCGGTAGGCCGCGTCGCGCTCGATCGGATCGCTGAGCGCCTCCGCCTTCTGCACGAGCACGTTCTTGACGTACTGCTGCGTGATGGAGGAGCCGCCCTGGACGTCCCCGCCCATGGCCGTCGTCGCGGCCGCGCGGACGGTGCCGAGCAGATCGATGCCGCCGTGCTCGTAGAAGCGGGGGTCCTCGGAGGCGACCACGGCGTCCTTCACGAACGGCGAGATCTCGTCCCAGCCCACCTCGACGCGGTTCTGGGCGTAGAAGGAGGCGAGCAGCACGTCGCCGCCGGAGGAGTCCTTCGCGTACACGTCGCTCTTCTCGGCGAGCGTGCCGATCTCGAGGTACTCGGGGAGGTTGTCGAACATCTCCACCGTGTTGCCGGCGGCCATGCCGCTCAGCGCGATCGCCGGCGTCACCGAGGCGGCCACCAGGACTCCCGCGACGACGCTCATGGCGACGATGCCGATCAGACCGCCGACGGCGCCCCCGATGGTCTTCACGACTCTGGTCCCGCCCTGCCCCGACATAGAATCAGCGTAGTCGCCGCGCTCGGACGAGCCGCGGCGCTCATCCCGCCGACGCGCGGCGCCCAGCAGTCGTCCCGCACCGGCCGCACCCGAGGAGAGCCATGTCCGTCCCGCGCTGGGAGTACATCACCACCCCGCTGATGATCCACAACACCACGGCGATCCTGAACACCTGGGGATCCGAGGGCTGGGAGCTGGTCCAGATCGTGACCGGTCCCGAGGGCGGCCTCGTCGCGTACCTCAAGCGCCCCGTCGCCGAGGCCGGCGCGTGATCGCCGAGCGTCTCGCGGAGCTCGGCGTCGAGCTGCCGGCGGTCGCGGTCCCCGCCGGCGCCTACGTCCCCGCCGTCGTGCACGGCGGCCTCGTCTACACGGCCGGGCAGATCCCCTTCGTCGACGGCTCTCTGCCGATGGTCGGCAAGGTCGGCGACGAGGTGTCGCCCGAGCAGGCGAAGGACCTGGCCCGCACCTGCGCCCTCAACGCGCTCGCGGCCGTCGCCGACGCGATCGGATCGCTCGACCGGGTGACGCGGATCGTGAAGCTCACCGGCTTCGTCGCGTCCGCCTCCGGCTTCACCGGGCAGCCCGGCGTGATCAACGGCGCCTCGGAGCTGCTCGGCGACGTGTTCGGCGAGCCCGGCCGTCACGCGCGCTCGGCCGTCGGGGTGGCGGAGCTGCCCCTCGGCGCTCCCGTCGAGGTCGAGCTGATCGTCGCCTTCGACTGACGCACCGCCCCCTCCGGCCCACGCGGCGGGAGGGGGCGTGCGGTGCCCGGTCAGTCCGCGGCGATCGCGGAGGAGATCACCGCCATCACCTGCGTGTCCGCGAGCGTCGTCGTGTCGCCCACGGCGCGTCCCTCCGCCACGTCGCGCAGCAGCCGGCGCATGATCTTCCCCGAGCGGGTCTTGGGCAGCTCCTGCACCACGAAGATCCGCTTCGGGCGGGCGATCGCGCCGATGTGCTCGGCGACGTGCGCCTTCAGGGTGGCCTCGAGCTCGTCGTGCCCGTGGGCCAGCGCCTCGGCCTGGCTCGCCTTCGCGATCACGAACGCGACCACGGCCTGGCCGGTGGTCTCGTCCGCGGCTCCCACGACGGCCGCCTCGGCGACGACCGGGTGCGAGACGAGGGCCGACTCGATCTCGGCCGTCGAGAGGCGGTGGCCGGAGACGTTCATCACGTCGTCCACGCGCCCCAGGAGCCAGAGGTCGCCGTCCTGATCACGACGCGCCCCGTCGCCCGCGAAGTAGCGGTCGCCGAACTTCGACCAGTAGGTCTCGACGTAGCGCTCCGGGTCGCCCCAGATGCCGCGCAGCATCGCCGGCCAGGGCTCGGTGATCACGAGCAGTCCGCCCTCGTCGGCGCCGACCGGCGTCCCGGCGTCGTCGACCACGTCGATCGAGATCCCCGGCAGAGCGACCTGCGCGGACCCGGGCTTGAGAGTCGTCACCCCGGGCAGGGGGGACACCATCATCGCGCCGGTCTCGGTCTGCCACCACGTGTCGACGATGGGGGTGCGGCCGCCGCCGATGACGTCGCGGTACCAGACCCACGCCTCCGGGTTGATCGGCTCGCCGACCGATCCGAGCAGGCGCAGGCTCGAGAGGTCGAAGCGCTGCGGGATCTGCCGGCCGAGCTTCATGAAGGAGCGGATCGCCGTGGGAGCCGCGTAGAGGATCGTCACGCCGTGCTTCTCGACGATCTCCCACCAGCGGCCGGGATGCGGGCTGTCGGGAGTGCCCTCGTACATCACCTGGGTGGCGCCGTTGGCGAGCGGGCCGTAGACGACGTAGCTGTGCCCGGTGATCCAGCCCACGTCCGCGGTCGACCAGTAGACGTCCGACTCGGGGTGCAGGTCGAAGACCGCGCGGTGCGTGAAGGCGACCTGGGTGAGGTATCCGCCGCTGGTGTGCAGGATGCCCTTGGGCTTCCCGGTCGTGCCGCTCGTGTAGAGGATGAAGAGGGGCTGCTCGGCGGGGAACGGCTTCGCGACGTGGTCGGCGTCGACCGCCACGATCTCCTCGTGCCACCAGAGGTCGCGCCCCTCGTGCCAGGCGACCTCGTTGCCTCCGCGGCGCACGACCAGGACGTGCTGGACGCTGGACTCGCCGCCGAGGGCGAGCGCGGCGTCGACCGCCGGCTTCAGGGGCGAGACGGCGCCCTTGCGCCAGCCGCCGTCGGCGGTGATGACGAGTGTCGCCTCCGCGTCGTCGATGCGCGCGCGCAGGCTCTCGGCGCTGAAGCCGCCGAAGACGACGGAGTGGACCGCCCCCAGCCGGGCGACGGCCAGCATCGCGATGACCGCCTCCGGGATCATGGGCAGGTAGATCGCGACGCGGTCGCCGGCGCGGACGCCGAGGCTCGTGAGCAGGTTCGCGGCGCGCTTCACCTCGGCGGTGAGCTCGGCGTAGGTGATCGAGCGGGAGTCGCCGGGCTCGCCCTCCCAGTGCAGGGCGACGCGGTCGCCGTGGCCGGCCAGGACGTGGCGGTCGAGGCAGTTGTAGGCCACGTTCAGCTCACCGTCGTCGAACCACTTCGCGAACGGGGGCTCGCTCCAGTCGAGGGTGCGCGTGAACGGTCGGTGCCAGTGCAGGAGCTCTCGGCTCCGGTCGGCCCAGAAGGCGAGGCGGTCGGCCGCGGCCTCGTCGTAGAGCGCGGCGGTCGCGACCGCTCCGGCGGCGAGATCGGCCGGCGGCGGGAACCGGCGGGTCTCGTGGAGGAGGTTGTCGATGGCGTTCCGGTCGGCGGCCGGGGCGTCGGGGGGAGTGGACATCTGCGATTCGCTCCTTCGCGAGTGAGACGTTCGCCGGCCCGCGCGGTCGGCGTCGCACCACCGTAGCGCCCGCCTCCAGCGCGGATCGCCGAGCGCCGCAAGCTGGGTGCGGGGCGGGTGTCGGATAAGAGTCCGCAGAGAACAGGATCCGGGCTTGGCGAATCGCGATCCGTCCCCTACAGTTGCATACGGCCGAATGAACTTCGGCCCAGCGGCGCAAGTGATTCCCCCCAATCCAGCGCCGCCGAGGCGGCACCTGTTCCCCCCAATGGGTGCCGCCCCCTTCTTCCCGCCGGATCCGGCGGAGGGACGCCCCCGCTCGAGCCCTGCTCGCGGGGGCGTTTCGGCGTTGCCGGGACGTCTCCTCGTCGACTGGGCTTCTCTGCGCCGTGGGGCCCCTCCTCGGAGCGGCTCCCTGCCGAGAGCCCCGGGCCGCCCCTGCGCGCGCGTCCGGCCCGGGTCGTTCCTCCACAGGCGCCGACGCGGGCGTCTCTCCTCCGATCGGGCAGGGAGCGCCCCGGCGCGCGGAACGGGCTCCTAGCGTGCCGGGATGACCCGCGACTTCGTCCCCCTCGTCCCCGCCGAGCACCGCCGCGACCCGCTGCCGGTGCGGCCCGCCGCCGCCGGTCTCGGGCTGCTCGCGCCGCACGCCGCGGACCCCGCGGTGACCGACCTCTTCGTGAACGGCGGCGCGGGCCTCTGGATCGACCGGGGCGGTGGTGCGGAGCGGGTTCCGGAGTGGACGCTCGACGCCGCCGGAGCACGGCGGCTGGCCGTCGCGCTGGTCGCGGCCGGTGGACGGCACGTCGACGAGGCGAGCCCGTGCGTGGACGTCAGGCTCCGCCACGGGGTCCGCGTGCACGTCGTGCTGCCGCCGGTGGCGACCGGGGGAGCGCTCGTGTCGGTGCGGGTGCCGCGGTCGGACTCCTGGACGCTCGGGGAGCTGCAGGCGGCCGGGATGCTGGACGACGACGGAGTGCGGCTTCTGCGCCGGGCGGTCCGCGAGCGGTGGAACCTGCTGATCACGGGAGCCGGAGGATCAGGCAAGACCACCCTGCTCGGCGCCCTGCTCGGGTGCGCGGCGCCGACCGAGCGGATCGTGGCCATCGAGGACGTCGGCGAGCTCCGGCCGGCGCACCCGCACGTCGTCTCGCTCGAGGCGCGGCAGCCCAACCTCGAGGGCGCCGGTGCCGTGGGCCTGGACCGGCTCGTGCGGGAGGCGCTGCGGATGCGTCCGGACCGCCTGGTCCTCGGCGAGTGCCGCGGCGTCGAGCTGCGCGAGCTGCTGTCCGCGCTGAACACCGGGCACGACGGCGGTGCGGGGACCCTCCACGCGAACTCCCTCGAGGACGTGCCCGCGCGTCTCGAGGCGCTCGGGGTCCTCGCGGGACTCGGGCCCGAGGCGATCGCCCGCCAGACGGTCAGCGCGATCGACCTGGTGCTCCACCTCGAGCGCCGCGACGGGCGGCGGCGGCTGGCGGCATTCGGGACGTTCGCGCTCGACGCGGCCGGCCGCCTGAGGGTCGAGGACGGGTCGCTCCCGAGCGCCTCGAGGTCGAGCGCGTGACGGGCCGCGACGGGCTGGACGAGGTCGCGGCCGTCGTGCACCGACTGGCCGTCCTCCTCGCGGCGGGAGTGGCTCCCGCGTCGGCCCTCGGGCATCTCGCGGGGGCGGAAGGGGCAGACAGCGGGGACGCGCGGCGGCGGCGACTGCTCCGGGCGGTGTCGGAGGAGGCCGGCCGCGGGGGCGACGTGACGGAGGCGCTGCTGCGCGGGACGCCGGTTTCGCGGCGGAGCGGCTCGGAGCGGAAGCGGCCGCGACGGCGAGCGCCGGACACCGGTGAGACGACCGCGTGGGCGGCGCTGGCCGCCGCGTGGCGGGTGGCCGCCGACTCCGGCGCGCCGGTCGCCGCCGCTCTCGGCGAGCTGGCGGAGTCCCTGCGCGAGCTGGCGCGCGCCCGCCGGGACATCGAGGTGGCTCTGGCCGGTCCCTCCGCCACCGGGAGGGTCGTGAGCGCGCTGCCGCTGGCGGCGCTGGGTCTGGGGGTACTGCTGGGCTTCGACGTGGTCGGCGTGCTCCTCGGGACGGTGCCCGGTGCGGTCTGCCTGGTGGGGGGAGCCGGGTTGATGGCGGCCGCGCACGCGTGGACGCGGCGCCTCCTCCGAAGCGCGGCCCCGGCCGATCCGGCGCCCGGGCTCGCGCTCGACCTCCTCTCGGTGGCGCTGGCCGGTGGCGGCTCGATCGAGTCGTCGCGCGCCCGGGTCGTGGCGGCGCTCGCCGAGTGCGGGCTCGACTCGGGCGAGCGCGTGCTCTCCGACGCGGACCCGGTGCTCGCCCTCTCCGCGGCGGCGGGCGTGCCGGCCGGACGCCTGCTCCGGAGCGAGGCGGCTCTGGTCCGGGCACGGGCGTCCTCCGGGGCGCGGGAGCGAGCCGCTCGGCTCGGCGTGACCCTGATGCTGCCGCTCGGGATCTGCGTGCTGCCGGCGTTCCTGCTGCTCGGAGTGGCTCCGATGGTCGTCTCGGTGCTGCTCTCGACGTTCTCGGTGGCGGCGTGACGCGGTCGACCGCTCCTCCACAGGGGCGGGATCGGGAAGCGCCTCCACGGATCGGCCGGAGGGCCGATCGGCGGGATCGGGAGTCCGCGATCCTCGGAGGAGGGGCACGGAGCGGGGCGGAACGGAGCAGGACGGATGAGAAGTGACACGGCGATCAGCGGCGGGGGAGTCTCCCGGAGTCGAGGACTCGGTAGGAGCAGGGATGCGGGAAGTGGTGTGCCCGGAACGAGCCGGGGCTCGAGGAGCGGCGGAGGTGCGGCGTCCGGCGGAGGAACGGGCATCGACGTCTCCGCGGGGCGCGTCGAGTGGCGCCGACCCGGGTGGGGAGGTCTCGGCGCTCTAGGCGACGAGGAGGGGTCGGCGACGGCGGAGTACGCGATCGCGACGATGGCCGCGGTCGGTTTCGCCGGGCTGCTCGTGGTCATCCTCAAGGGCGACGAGGTGCGGAGCATCCTGACCGACCTGGTGACCCGCGCGCTCACCGCGGCGGGATGAGAGGCCTTCCGCTGCTGCGCGGGCGGCTCGTCCAGGAGGAGGGCTCGGCCACGGCCGAGCTCGCGCTCGTGCTCCCGGCGGTGGTCGCGGTGCTGGCGCTGTGCCTGGGGTCGGTGGCGGCCTCGGCGCAGTACGTCCGGCTCGTCGACGCGGCCGCCGACGCGGCCCGGTCCGCGGCCCGGGGCGACGACCCCCGCGCGCCGCTCGCCCGGGTGACGGGGGCGTCGCTCACGGCGGGGGAGCAGGACGGACTGGTCTGCGTCGACGTCGCGGCCCGGCTGCGCCCGCTCCCGGCGGTGTCGCTCCCGGTCTCGGTCCGGTCCTGCGCGCTGGGCGGGGGCGGATGATCCGCCGACTCCCCGGGGCTGTCCGCGACCGGGAGGAGGGCTCGGCCGCGGTCGTGGCGATCGGAGTCGTCGCGGGCACGATCCTGGTGACGGCCGCCGTGCTCGCCGGCTGCGCAGGAGTCGTCGGGCACCAGCGAGCGGTCGCCGCCGCGGACGCCTCGTCCCTGGCAGCGGCCGACGTCGCCTCCGGCCTGCTGGCCGGGGATCCGTGCGGACGTGCCGCCGCCGTGGCCCGCGCGAACGGCGCCGAGCTCGTCCTCTGCGACGTCGACGGCGGCGTCGCGAGAACGGAGGCGGCCGTCGCCGCGGGTCCGCTCGCCCTCACGGCGCGGTCGAGGGCCGGACCGCCGCCCTGAGGGCGGAGGCAGCAGCGGGCGTCGTCCGGACCGAGGTTCGTACGACGCCGCGGGAGCGCGTCAGTCGGAGGAGAGTCGCTGGTACCGGTACGCGGCGGCGGTCGGCAGGGCGCCCGCGCCCTCGTCGTGCTCGAGGCCGCCGGCGAGGAGGTAGATGTAGCGGGAGCCCGCCCTCGCCCCGGGGATCTCGAGGCGTGCGGCGGGGGCCTGATCGTCGCCGTATCCCCGACGGAGGGTCTTGCCCTCCAGCGGTCCGTCGAGGAGCTTGGCCGTGTAGGCGGAGGTCGTGGTGGTGTGCGTCGTTGCCATGCCTCATCATGCGCCGATCGGCGCCGCGCGTCACCCCCGTCGACGGCAGGCCGGGCAGGCGGCTCCGAGGCCGTGTCCAGCGTCCTCCCGAGGTCCCCGTGTCCTCGGGAGGGGGCAGGACGTCCGGGGTCAGTGTGTATGGTGTGCCTGTCGGGCGCCCCCGCCGATGGGGACGCGTCGCCGTTCCCCGCACCACGTCGCCGCGCACCGTCTCCCCGCAGCAGGGGACGTCGGACCACTGGTCGTCCGACCCGACAGCACCAATCGAGGAGAACTGTGTCCGGCACGAAGAAGCTGGTGATCGTCGAGTCGCCGGCGAAAGCCAAGACCATCGCCCAGTACCTGGGCGACGGCTACGAGGTGCTCGCCTCCGTCGGGCACATCCGCGACCTCATCGAGCCGAAGAACCTCCCCCCGGAGCTGAAGAAGGGCCCGCTGGGCAAGTTCTCCGTCGACGTCGACAACGGCTTCGAGCCCTACTACGTCGTGTCCGACCAGAAGAAGAAGACGGTCGCCGACCTCAAGCGCGCGCTGAAGAACGCCGACGAGCTCTACCTCGCCACTGATGAGGACCGCGAGGGTGAGGCCATCGCGTGGCACCTCCTCGAGGAGCTCAAGCCCAAGGTCCCCGTGCACCGCATGGTCTTCCACGAGATCACGAAGGACGCGATCCAGAAGGCGCGCGACAACACCCGGGAGATCGACACCTCCCTGGTCGACGCCCAGGAGACCCGCCGCATCCTCGACCGCCTCTACGGCTACGAGATCTCGCCCGTGCTGTGGCGCAAGGTCGGCCCCGGGCTCTCGGCCGGCCGGGTGCAGTCGGCCGCGACCCGCCTGGTGGTCGACCGCGAGCGGGAGCGCCTGGCGTTCGTGTCGGCGAGCTACTGGGACCTCGCCACCGTGCTGGCGCCCGAGTCGGACGCCGCGGCGGGCTTCGACGCCCGCCTGGCCCGGCTCGACGGCAAGCGGATCGGAAGCGGCCGCGACTTCGACGACCGCGGTCAGCTGAAGGGCGACGTCACCGTCCTCGACGAGTCCACCGCCGGTGCCCTCGCCGAGGCGCTGCGCGACCCCGCCACCACGGTCCGGGTCTCGAACCTCGAGTCCAAGCCGTACTCGCGCCGCCCCGCCGCCCCGTTCACCACGTCCACGCTCCAGCAGGAGGCGGCGCGCAAGCTCCGCTTCTCGGCGCGCCAGACGATGAGCGTCGCGCAGTCGCTCTACGAGAACGGCTTCATCACCTACATGAGGACCGACTCGCCCGGGCTCTCGCAGCAGGCGCTGAACGCCGCACGCACTCAGGCCGCGTCCCTCTACGGAGCCGAGACCGTCCCGGACAAGCCCCGGCTGTACTCCGGCAAGAACAAGAACGCGCAGGAGGCGCACGAGGCCATCCGGCCCGCGGGCGAGACCTTCCGCACCCCGGACCAGCTCTCGGGCACCCTCCGCGGCAACGACCTCCGCCTCTACGAGCTCATCTGGAAGCGCACCGTCGCCTCGCAGATGGCCGACGCCAAGGGCTCGACCGCCACCGTGACGCTGCTCGCCGAGCCTGCCGGCGACGTCGCGAAGACCGCCGAGTTCACCGCCTCCGGAACCGTCATCACCTTCCGCGGATTCCTGCTCGCCTACGAGGAGGGGCGCGACGAGGAGCGTCACGGCGCCCGCGACGAGAAGGACGCCAAGCTGCCGGTGCTCGAGGTCGGCCAGAGCCTGGTCGTCGCCGAGGTCGAGGCCAAGGGCCACGAGACCTCGCCGCCCCCGCGCTACACGGAGGCGAGCCTGGTCAAGGCGCTCGAGGAGCTCGGCATCGGCCGGCCCTCGACCTACGCGTCGATCATCTCCACCATCGTCGACCGCGGCTACGTCACTCCGCGCGGGACCGCCCTCGTGCCCAACTGGATCGCCTTCTCGGTGGTCCGGCTGCTCGAGGACTTCTTCTCCGACCTGGTGGAGTACGACTTCACCGCCGAGATGGAGGGCGACCTCGACCGCATCGCCGGCGGCGAGGAGGACCGCGTCGCCTGGCTCAACCGCTTCTACTTCGGCGGAGGCACGCACCCCGGGCTCCGACACGTCGTGGACAACCTCGGCGAGATCGATGCGAAGAGCATCAACTCCGTCCGGATCACGGACGACATCACCCTGCGCATCGGCAAGTACGGCCCCTACCTCGAGGTGGCCCAGGAGGAGGGGCAGGAGACGCCGCGTCGCGTCAACCTGCCGCTCGAGCTGGCTCCCGACGAGCTCACGCCCGCCAAGGCGCAGGAGCTCGTCGACGCCCCGGTGCAGACCGACCGCGTGCTGGGAAGCAACCCTGACTCGGGCAAGACCGTCGTCGTCAAGGACGGGCGCTTCGGCCCCTACGTGACCGAGGTCGATCCGGAGCCGGAGACCACGGCGGATCCCGCCACCGGGGAGGTCGTCGAGCCCGCGCCCGCGAAACGCGGCGCGAAGAAGCCCGCTGTCGTGAAGCCGCGCACCTCCTCCCTCTTCAAGTCGATGGACGTCGCGTCGATCGACCTAGCGACGGCGCTGCGCCTGCTCGACCTGCCGCGCACGGTCGGTGACGACCCCGAGAGCGGCGAGCCGATCACGGCTCAGAACGGCCGGTACGGCCCGTACATCAAGAAGGGCACCGACAGCCGGTCGCTCACCAGCGAGGACCAGATCTTCGAGGTCGACCTGCCGACGGCGCTCGAGATCTTCGCCCAGCCGAAGTACGGGGCGCGACGCGCGTCGAGCGCGCTGAAGGAGTTCGAGGCGGACCCCGTCAGCGGCAAGCCGATCCGGATCCGCGACGGACGCTTCGGCGCCTACGTGACCGACGGCGAGACCAACGTCACGATCTCCAAGGGCCTGACGATCGAGGAGATCGACTTCGAGCAGGCGGTCCAGATGCTCGCCGACAAGCGCGCGAAGGGCCCGGCCAAGAAGGCTCCGGCCAAGCGCGCGCCGGCCAGGAAGCCCGCGGCGAAGACGACCGCGGCCAAGACGACGGCGGCCAAGACGACGGCGGCCAAGACGACCGCGGCCAAGACGGCCGCGGCCGCCAAGAAGACGACCGCAGCGAAGAAGCCCGCCGCGCCCCGCGCCACCGCCGCGAGCCGCGCGGCCGCGGCGGCCGCCGCCGAGACGTCGGACGCGACCGAGTCGTGACCGGGCTGTTCGTCACCCTCGAGGGCGGGGACGGCGCGGGCAAGACCACGCAGGCCCGGCTGCTCGAGGAGTGGCTGGGCACGCGGGGCGAGACCGTCGTCCGCACCCGCGAGCCCGGGGGCACCGAGGTGGGCCTGCAGATCCGCGAGATCGTTCTGCACCACCGCGGCGAGATCGATCCGCGGGCCGAGGCCCTGCTCTACGCGGCGGACCGCGCCCAGCACATCGGGACGCTCGTGCGACCGGCGCTCGAGCGGGGCGAGGTCGTCGTGCAGGACCGCTACATCGACTCCTCCGTCGCCTACCAGGGAGCCGGGCGGGTCCTCGACGCCGTCGAGGTCCGGCGGCTCTCGGAGTGGGCCACCCACGATCTGAGGCCAGACCTCACCGTCCTGCTCGACCTCGACCCCGCCGTCGCGCGGGGCCGGCTCGACGCGGCCCGCACCCGCTTCGACCGGCTGGAGGCCGAGAAGGCGGAGTTCCACGGGCGCGTGCGCGAGGCGTTCCTGGCGATCGCCGAGACGGACGCCGAGCGCTTCCTCGTCGTGGACGCCGCTCTCCCCGTCGAGGAGATCGCGGCCGCGGTGCGGGAGCGGGTCGCCGCGCTCCTCGACGGTGCGTCGGCTGTCGGTGCTCGCGGTTAGCCTGGTGGCATGACCGTCTGGAGCCAGCTCGTCGGGCAGGAGCACGCCATCGGCGCCCTGCAGGACGCCTCGTCGCCCCGGGACGACCGTGGCCGGGAGTCGTCGTCGATGACGCACTCCTGGCTCATCACCGGCCCTCCCGGGTCCGGCCGCTCGAACCTCGCCTACGCGTTCGCCTCCGCACTGCTCTGCCGCCACGGCGGCTGCGGGGAGTGCCCCGACTGCCGCCAGGTCGCCGCCCGCTCCCATCCCGACCTCGCCGTGCTGACCACCGAGCGCGTGATCATCTCGATCGACGAGGTGCGGCGGCTGGTCAGCAGCTCGCAGTACTCGCCCTCGGTGTCGCGCTACCGCGTCATGGTCATCGAGGACGCCGACCGGATGAGCGAGCGCACGTCCAACGTGCTGCTGAAGGCGCTCGAAGAGCCGCCGGAGCGCACGGTCTGGATCCTGTGCGCCCCGAGCGAGGCCGATCTGCTCCCCACCATCCGCTCCCGCGTCCGCTCCGTGCGGCTCCGCGTGCCGAGCATCGAGGACGTCGCCGGTCTCCTCGAGCGCCGCGACGGGGTCGACCCCGAGACCGCCGAGCGCGCCGCCCGCCAGGCTCAGAGCCACATCGGGATGGCGCACCGCCTGGCGACCGACGCGAACGCGCGCGAGCGCCGTGAGGAGACGCTCCGCATCGCCCTGCGCCTCCGCGGCGTCTCGGACGCGGTGCTCGGCGCTGCGCGGATGATCGAGGTCGCGACCGAGGACGCCAAGGCGATCACGCTCGAGCGCGACGAGGCCGAGCGGCAGCAGGCGCTGCGCTCGCTCGGCGTCGAGCCCGGGGGCACCGTGCCCGCGCAGCTCCGCTCGCAGCTGCGGGCGCTCGAGGAGGATCAGAAGCGACGCGCGACGCGGAGCCTCCGCGACGGCCTCGACCGGATCCTCGTCGACCTGCTCTCCCTCTACCGCGACGTGGTGCGCCTCCAGCTCGGAGCGCCCGGCGGCGTCATCAACGAGGAGGTCCGGACCGAGATGACCGCGCTCGCCGACGCGACTCCGCCCGACCGCACGCTCGCCGTCCTCGACGCGATCGCGACCGCCCGGCAGCGGATCGACGCGAACGTCTCCCCGGTCCTCGCTCTCGAGGCGCTGCTCGTCGTCGCGGCGCGCCGCCCGGTGGCCGCGTGAGGCGGGGGCGCCGGTCGGCCGTCGTCGTCGCGCTCGCCGCGGCCGCGTCCCTCCTGACCGGCTGCTTCGCGCCCGGCCCGAGCGTCGACCGGACCTCCACCCCCTATCCGCAGACCGTCGACGACTCCCTGGAGCGCTACTACTCGCAGGTGCTGGTCTGGGACGACTGCGGCGACGGCGCTCTCTGCACCGACGCGACAGTCCCGCTCGACTGGGACGACCCCTCGGGGGAGACGGCGTCGATCGCCCTGGTGCGCCGACCCGCGACGAAGGGCCCGGCGATCGGGTCCCTGCTCGTGAATCCGGGCGGACCGGGAGCGTCGGGCGTCGACTTCGTCCGCGACAGCGCCGACTACGCGGTCGACTCCGCGCTCGCCGCCCGGTACGACGTCGTCGGCTTCGATCCGCGCGGAGTGGGCGCCTCCACCGCGGTCTCCTGCCTCGACGCCGCGGGCCTCGACTCCTACCTCTACGACATCACGCCCGGGGAGCGGGGCAGCGACGAGTGGGTCCAGGCGCAGCGCACGTCCGCCGCTGCGTTCGCCGCCGCCTGCCAGGAGCGCAGCGGGCCGCTGCTGCCCGAGGTCGGCACCCCGAGCGCCGCCCGTGATCTCGACGTGCTACGCGCGGCGCTCGGCGACGAGACGCTGCACTACCTCGGCTACTCCTACGGCACGTTCCTCGGAGCGACCTACGCCGGGCTGTTCCCGGACCGGGTCGGCCGCCTCGTCCTCGACGGCGCGATCGACCCGGCGGCCACCTCGTTCGACGTGGTGCGCGAGCAGGCGAAGGGGTTCGAGAGCGCACTGCGCGCCTACCTCTCCGACTGCCTCCGCTCGGACGACTGCCCGTTCACCGGCACCGTCGACGCGGGGATGGCCCAGCTGAAGCGCATGCTCGAGGACGTGGACGCCTCGCCGATCCGGGCCGCCGAAGGCCGTGAGCTCGGCGCGAGCACGCTGTTCACCGCGATCGTCTACCCGCTCTACGACGCCACGGCGTGGGGAGCGCTGAGCGAGATGCTGGCCGGCGTCCGCCGGGGCGACCCCGCGGTCGCGTTCCAGTACGCGGACGCCTACAACGGGCGCGACGCGGACGGCCGGTACGCGGACAACACCACCGAGGCGTTCCTCGCGATCAACTGCGTCGACTACTCTTACGACGCCGACACCGCCTCGATGCGCGCCGACGAGGCCGCTCTCGAGCAGGCCGCGCCGACGATCGGCCGCTACATGGCCTACGGCGACATCCTCTGCAGCGAGTGGCCGGCGGCGTTCGAGGGCTCCCGCGAGCCGATCACCGCGGAGGGCTCGGCGCCCATCCTGGTCGTGGGCACCACGAACGATCCCGCGACGCCCTACGTATGGGCGCAGGCGCTCGTGGGCGAGCTCTCCGCCGGTCACCTGGTCACCTACGACGGCGAGGGCCACACGGCCTACAACAAGTCGACGTCCTGCGTGAACGACGCGGTCGACGCGTACCTGCTCGAGGGGACCGTCCCGGAGGTGGATCCGCAGTGCTGACCGAGCAGGAGCGGTCCCGCGAGCAGCAGCCCGGGCTCCGCGAGCGCAAGCGCCTGGCCACGCGGCGGGCGATCGAGATCGCCGTCCTCCGCCTGGCGAGCGAGCGCGGGCCGGAGCGGGTGACCATCGACGACGTCTCGCGCGCCGCCGACGTCTCCACGCGCACCTTCTTCAACTACTTCGCCTCGAAGGAGGACGCGCTGGTCGGCGGGCTCCCGGTCATCGCCGACGAGACGGCGGCGGCGTTCGTCGCGGGCCGGGGCGCCGTGCTCGAGGACCTGCAGCGGGTCTTCGTCGCCGCGATGGAGGAGCCGCTCGAGGAGGATCGGGAGCTGCACGTCCTCCGCCGCGCGCTCTTCCGCGAGCACCCGCATCTGGTCGGTCTGAAGATCGCGGGCATGCGCGAGTTCGAGCTCGCGGTCGAGGGGCTCGTCGCCGAGCGTCTCGGCCAGGAGGACGACGACGCGGAGCGGGTGCGCAGCCGGGCGCGGATGCTGACGCTCCTCGGGCTCGCCGCCGTCCGCCACGCCTGGGCGGCCTGGGTCGATCACGACGGCCGGGAGGCCCTGCCCGGACGGATCGCCCGCTCCTTCGAGGAGCTCCGCTGCGCGCTCGCCTGAGCCGAGCGCAGCGGTAGCCGCCGCCGTCGCGGGGCCTCTGCTCGACCGCGCCGTCCTGATTCACGCCCGGGGGCGCGAGCAGGCTATGCTGTGTAATCGTGTCCGGGACTCAGGCCCCGCGTGCACGCCGCCTTAGCTCAGTCGGCAGAGCGTCTCACTCGTAATGAGAAGGTCGTGGGTTCGATTCCCACAGGCGGCTCCGTCTCCCGTCATCCTCGACGTCCAAGCCGGATCCATGAGTTCCCGGCCTCATCCTCGACGTCCAGGTCGCGTCGAACTCGCGTCGCTACCCTGTTGCGGATGACCGACACGCCTCCTCCCCGCCGTCGCCGCACCCTCGTGGTCGCTGCGGTGCTCGTGGCCGCCGTGCTCGGTGGCGGCGCCTTCGGCGTGGGGACGGCCCTCGGCAGCGCCGCGGAGCCCGGGGCGCTGCCCGTCGCCTCGACCCCGACCGCCACCGCGACTCCCACACCGACGCCGACGGCCACGGCGCGTCCCACCGCCGAAGCGGCGGCCGAGGCGCTCCGCACCTGCTCGGTGGCGGGGCTCGCCGCCGACCCGCGCCTGGGCTCGATGCAGGCGCGTGTGGTCGACGCCGCGACGGGCGAGGTCCTGTTCGACCGCGGGGGCGGGACCGCGTCCCGCACCGCCTCCGCCCTCAAGATCCTGACGGCCGCGTCGGCGCTCGCGGTCCTCGGCCCGGACACGCGCATCGCCACCACCGTGGTCCGGGGGAGCGAACCCGGGAGCGTCGTCCTCGTCGGCGGGGGAGACCTCACCCTGACCCGGCTCCCGACCGGCCGGGAGTCGACCTACGCCGGAGCGGCCCACCTCGACGACCTCGCGGCGCAGGTCGAGAGCGCCTGGGAGGCGGACCCCTCCACCGCCGGGACGCCGATCACGTCGCTGGTGCTCGACTCCTCCCTCTACTCGGGCGAGACCTGGCAGCCGAGCTGGAACCGCAAGGAGCAGGTCGACGGCTACATGCCCGAGATCACGGCGCTCCAGGTGGACGGCGATCGCGAGGACCCCACGGCCTCGACCTCCGAGCGCGGCACGGATCCGGTCGGCCGGGCCGGAGGGGCGTTCGCCGATGAGCTGGACGGCTCGCCCGTGGTCTCCACCGGGACGGCTCCCGCGGGCGCGGCGGTTCTCGGCACGGTGGAGTCGGCCCCGGTCGGCACGCTCGTGCAGCAGATGCTGCTCGTCTCCGACAATGCGATCGCCGAGATGCTCGCGCGACTCGTCGCGATCCGCACCGGCGCGGGCAGCGACTTCGCTGCCGAGCAGGCCGGTGTGCTGCAGGGGCTCGCCGGTTACGGCGTCGACACGTCCGGGATCGCGATCGTCGACGGCTCCGGCCTGAGCGACGACAACGCGGTCGCGCCGGCGTACTTCACCGAGCTGCTCCGGAAGGTGCAGGCCCGCGAGGGGCAGCTGGGGATCCTCCTGGACGGCCTGCCGGTGTCGGGCCGGACGGGCTCGCTCTCCTACTCCGACCGCTTCGCCGGCGACAACGCCGCGGCCGACGGCGCGGTGCGGGCGAAGACGGGCTGGATCGACACCGGCTACACCCTGGCCGGCGTGGTCACCGCGGCGGACGGCACCGAGCTGACCTTCGCGGTCTACGCTCTCGGCGACGTCTCCGACTCGGCGAAGACCGCGATCGACACTCTCGTGACGGGCGTCTACCGCTGCGGATCCTCGCTCTCCGACTCCTGACCCGGGCGGGTCGACCTCCCGCTCCTCCTCGCCACCTCCTCCCGGAAGGCCCACGATGACCACCGCACTCCTGATCGTCGACGTGCAGAACGACTTCACCGAGGGCGGCGCGCTCGCCGTCACAGGCGGCGCGGCCGTCGCCCAGGGCATCACCGCGCATCTGGCGGCGCACGCCGACCGGTACTCCGCGGTGCTGGCCTCCCGCGACTGGCACGAGGGCGACTCCGACAACGGCGGCCACTTCGCGGTGGAGCCGGACTTCGTCGACAGCTGGCCCGTCCACTGCGTCGCCGGCACGGACGGCGCGCGGTTCCACCCGGCCCTGGACACCGCTCGGATCGACGTGCAGATCCTCAAGGGGCAGGGCCGCCCCTCCTACTCGGCCTTCGAGGGCACGACGGAGGCGGGCGAGGAGCTCGGCGCCGTGCTCGCGGAGCGGGGCGTCACCGCGCTCGACGTCGTGGGACTCGCGACCGACCACTGCGTGCGCGCCTCGGCACTCGACGCGCGACGGGCGGGGCTCGAGGTCCGCGTGCTCGAGGACCTGGTCGCGGGCGTCTCCGAGGAGGCGAGTGCCGCGGCGTTGCGCGAGCTCACGGAGGCGGGAATCCGCGTCGAGCGGTCCGTCTGAGGGCTCGTCCCTCCACAGGGCTCAGGGAGGCGCAGGTCCTCGCGGCTCCCGGCGACACCGCCCCCGGAGCGATTGCCCGTCCTACACTGGGAGGACGAGAAGCTCCTCCTGGCGCGGTCTGCGCGCTCCGATCCGAAGAAGTGGTTCCCTCCTGTGACTGATTCCGTCGCGTCCCGCGCCGCCGAGACCGCTCTGCTCGCCCGCATCCCCACGCAGCTGCTGATCGGCGGTGAGTGGGTGGACGCCTCAGGCGGCGGCTCGATCGACGTCGAGGACCCGGCCACCGGAGCGGTCCTGGTCTCGATCGCCGACGCGACTCCGGAGGACGGGGTCCGGGCGCTCGACGCCGCCGTCGCCGCCGGTCCGTCGTGGGCCGCGACGGCGCCGCGGAAGCGGGGCGAGATCCTCCGGCGGGCGTTCGACCTCCTGCAGGAGCGCACCGAGGAGTTCGCGCTCCTGATGGCGCTCGAGATGGGCAAGCCGGTCGCGGAGGCGAGGGGCGAGGTCGTGTACGGCGGCGAATTCCTCCGCTGGTTCAGCGAGGAGGCGGTGCGCATCAGCGGACGCTACGGAGTCTCGCCCGAGGGCAGCGGCCGGATGATCGTCTCGCAGCACCCGGTGGGCACCTGCTACCTCATCACGCCCTGGAACTTCCCGCTCGCGATGGCGACGCGGAAGATCGCTCCGGCGCTGGCGGCGGGCTGCACCGTCGTCGTGAAGCCGGCCGAGCTCACTCCGCTCACCACGCTCGCCTTCGCGGCGCTGCTCGCCGAGGCGGGGCTCCCCGACGGCGTGCTCAACGTGGTCACCACGTCCTCGGCGGGAGCCGTGTCGGCTCCGATCCTGTCGGATCCCCGCCTGCGGAAGGTGTCCTTCACCGGCTCCACGCCCGTCGGGCGCACGCTGCTGAAGCAGGCCTCCGAGAACGTGCTGCGGACCTCGATGGAGCTGGGCGGCAACGCGCCCTTCGTCGTGTTCGAGGACGCCGACCTCGACCGGGCGGTCGAGGGCGCGATGCTCGCGAAGTTCCGCAACATCGGCCAGGCCTGCACGGCCGCCAACCGCTTCTTCGTGCACGAGTCGATCGCCGAGGAGTTCGCGGCGCGGATCGTGGGGCGCGTGCGCGCTCTGCGCGTCGGCCGCGGCACGGAGGACGGAGTGACCATCGGCCCGCTGATCGACGAGCGCGCGGTCGAGAAGGCGTCCGCGCTGGTGGAGGACGCCGTCTCCCGCGGCGCGCGCCTGCTCACCGGCGGCGATCGGATCGAGGGGGCGGGCCACTTCTACCGGCCGACCGTGCTCGCGGGGGTCGACCGGGAGAGCGAGATCCTGCGCACCGAGATCTTCGGCCCGGTCCTCGCGATCGTGCCGTTCACCGACGAGGACGACGCCGTCGCGCTCGCCAACGACACCGAGTACGGACTGGTGTCCTACGTCTTCACGCGCGACCTCGCCCGCGGTCAGCGGATGATCGAGCGGCTCGCCACCGGGATGATGGGCCTCAACGTCGGCGTGGTGTCGAACGCGGCGGCGCCCTTCGGCGGGGTGAAGCAGTCGGGCCTCGGCCGCGAGGGCGGACTCGAGGGGATCCACGAGTACCTCAGCACCAAGTACACGCTCACCCCCGACCCCTTCGCCTGATCCGGTGGAGCGGATCGAGGTCACCGCGCTCGACGACCCGCGGCTGCGCGACTACGCGCACGCGACCGACGTCGCGCTGAAGAACGCCCGCGGCCCGCACGGCCTGTACATCGCGGAGTCGGCGCTCGTGCTCGAGCGCGCGATCGCCGCCGGGCACCGGCCGCGCTCGGTGCTCGCCCTCGGCGGGTCGGCCGGTGAGGCCGAGCGCCTGGTCGGTCGCTTCGACGTCCCCGTCTTCACGGGCCCGGGTGAGCTCCTGGCCGAGCTCACCGGGTACACCCTGCACCGCGGCCTGATCGCGGCGCTGGACCGGCCCGTGCTGCCCGACCCGGCCGGCCTGCTCGCGGGAGCGCGCCGCGTCGTCGTGCTCGAGGACGTGGTCGACCCGACCAACGTCGGCGCGATCTTCCGCTCCGTCGGGGCCATCGGAGCCGATGCGGTGCTGGTGACGCAGCGCTGCTCCGATCCGTACTACCGCCGCGCCATCCGCGTGAGCATGGGAACGGTCCTCCAGGTGCCCTGGACGCGCGTCGGCGACTGGCCGTCGACGCAGCGGCTCCTGCACGGAGCTGGTTTCACGATCGCGGCGATGGCTCTGACCCCGGAGGCGGTGCCCCTGCGGGACTTCGCCGCCCGCGCTCCGGAGCGCGTCGCCCTCGTGCTCGGCACCGAGGGGCAGGGTCTCACCGCCGAAGCGCTCGCCGCCGCCGATGTCGCCGTCCAGATCCCGATGCGGCACGGGATCGACTCGCTCAACGTCGCTGCGGCGTCGGCGGTCGCGATGTGGGCGCTCGCCGAGCCCTCCTGAGAGGCGCGCCTGTGCCCCGTTGGGGGTGCCACTGAGACGTGAGAGCGCGCCCAGCGCTCGCCGGAAGCATCGACTGCGCTACCGTGGCCGCACTCCTGCCCGCAGCCGTCACGAACGAGGTCGTCCATGCTCCTGCGCACGACGCTCCGCCCGCCCGTCGCGCTGCTCGTCGGAGTCGCGCTCACACTGAGCCTCACCGCCTGCTCCGGTCCCGCCGCGGAGGTGCCGGACGGGTCCGTGCGCGACTCGGGCTCCGTCGCGACCGCCGCCCCGGCGCCCACCGGCACAGCCGATCCCGAGAGCGGCGCGCGCATGACCCGCCTGATCAGCGACTGCCTCGCCCGCTACGGCCTGAGCGACCGGCCGCCGCTCGCGGGCCCGCTCGCGGAGGAGGAGGTCCGCCTGGCGGCGCAGCGCGCCCGTGACGCCTACGACGCCACCCTGACCGACTGCTCGGCGCAGGCGCTCGCGTCCGGAGAGCCGAGCAGTGATCCGACGGGGGAGCCCGGCAGCGAGCCGACCGACGAGCCCGACGCCGACTCCACCCCCGCTCCGGCGGGCTGACCGTGCGACTCGAGGGGACGTCCGCGCTGATCGCGGGGGGAGCATCCGGACTGGGAGCCGCGACGGCGACGGCGCTCGACGCCGCAGGAGCGCACGTGGTCGTGCTCGACCTGCCGCACGCGGTGGAGGCCGCGCGTCTGCCCGCCTCCGTGCAGCTGATCGCCGGGGACGTCCTCGATCCGGACGCCGTCTCGCGCGCCGTGGCGGCGGCGGGGGAGCTGCGCGTCGCCGTGAGCTGTGCGGGCGTGGCCACACCCGGGCGGCTGCTCGGACGCGACGGGCCGCTGCCGCTCGAGCAGTTCGAGCGGGTGCTGCGGATCAACACGACCGGGACGCTCAACGTGCTGCGCCTCGCCGCGGCGTCGATCGCCGAGCGGGAGCCGGTCGACGGGGAGCGGGGAGTCCTCGTCACGACCGCCTCCGTCGCCGCCTTCGAGGGGCAGATCGGGCAGGCGGCCTACGCCGCGTCGAAGGGCGCCGTGGCGGCGATGACCCTGCCGCTCGCGCGCGAGCTCGCGGCCCGGCTCGTGCGCGTGGTGTCGATCGCACCGGGCACGTTCGACACGCCCCTGCTCGCCGGGCTGCCGGACAGGGCCCGCGAGGCGCTCGGCTCGGCGACGCCGCATCCGGCCCGCCTCGGACGCCCCGAGGAGTTCGCGGCCCTGGTGCGGCACATCGTCGAGAACCCCATGATCAACGGCGAGACCATCCGGCTCGACGGGGCCCTGCGGCTGCCGCCGCGCTGAGGGACGAGCGGGCGCAGGCTGCCGGGCGAGACGTGCGGGCGTCTCGACACGCCGCTGCGCGGCTGGTCGACCGGCATGAGGCGGCGGCGGTCGCGAGACGCCGCTGCGGCGTCCGTCAGACGAGCAGCTGGTGCTTGGCGAGGTCCCGGTAGAGCGGCGTCGACTCGACGAGCTCGGAGTGGGTGCCGACTCCCACGACCTCGCCCTTCTGCAGCACGACGATGCGGTCGGAGTCGACCACCGTCGACAGGCGGTGCGCGATCACCAGCAGGGTCCGGTTCTCGGCGACCGCGTCGATCGCCAGGCGCAGGCGCTGCTCGTTGAGTCCGTCGAGGCTCGACGTGGACTCGTCCAGCAGCAGGATCGGCGGGGCCGCCAGGAGCGCGCGGCCGATCGCGAGGCGCTGACGCTCGCCGCCCGAGAGCATCACTCCGCTCTCGCCCACCGGCGCGTGCAGGCCGAGCGGGTTGCGCTCGAGCACGTCGGTCAGGTTCACCGCCTCGAGCACCCGGAGGCAGTCGGCGTCGTCGGCGTCGGGGCGGCCGAGGACGAGGTTCTCGCGGATGGTGCCGGCCAGGACCGGGGCGTCCTGCTCGACGTAGCCGATCTGCGCGCGGAGCGCGTCGCGGTCGATGGCCGTGATATCGACACCGCCGAGTCGGACGACGCCGGCCTCCGGGTCGTAGAACCGCTCGATGAGGGCGAGGATCGTGCTTTTGCCCGCTCCCGACGGCCCGACCAGGGCGGTGCGCTTGCCGCGCGGCACGGTGAAGGAGACGCCGCGCAGGACGGTGCGGTCGCGCTCGTCCGCTACGGCCGCCGCGTCGGGCACGGCGCCCTCCTCGTAGGAGAACACCACGTCCTCGAAGGAGATGGCCTCCTCCGCCACGCCGGCGCCGAGGCCGCCCGCGGAGGCGTCGCCGTCGCCCTCGATCGGCAGATCGATGATCTCCTGGATGCGGCCGAGGGCGCCCAGCGCCGAGTTCACCGAGGTGATGGCGCCGATGAAGTTGCCGAGCGGCATCACCATCATGAAGAGGAAGAGGATGAACGAGACCAGCTGGGCGATGTCGATCGCGCCGGACGCGACGCGGTAACCGCCGACGCCGAGGACGGCGAGGAAGGCGACCTGCATGGCGATCCCCGCCACCGGCACCACGAGGGCCGAGACGTGCGCGACGCGGATCCCGAGGCGGTACGCCTCCGTCGCGTGCTGGTCGACGACCGCGATCTCGCGATCGGTGGCTCCGGCGGCACGGATCGTCCGGACGGCGCTGATGGCGCGCTCGACGGCCGCGGCCAGATCGCCGACCTTCTCCTGCGCCTTGCGGCTGGCGGTGCGGATGCCGCGGCCGAGGGTCAGCGCGAGCCCGAGGGCCACCGCCACCACCGCCACGATGATCAGCAGCAGCACCCAGTCGATGACGGCCATCGCGATGATCGCGCCGACGAAGACGAGGGAGCCCGCGATCGAGTCGACGAGCCCCTGGGTCAGCACCGCGCGCAGGAGCGTGGAGTCGGAGCCGACGCGCGAGACGAGGTCGCCGGTGCGGCGCGCGTCGAACTCCCGGATGGGGAGGCGCAGCAGCCGTGCGACGAGGCGGCGGCGGCTCGAGAGCACGATCCCCTCGCCGGTGCGCTGGAGCAGGTAGTGCGCGAAGCCCGAGATGAGCCCGGAGGCCACGACCAGGCCGACGAGGGCCCACACCAGCGGGCCGAGATCGAGACCGGACTGGACCCGGGTGATGACCTGGCCGACGAGCAGGGGCTGGCCGAGGCTCGCCGCCGCTCCGAACAGGCTGAGGACCACGACGACCGAGAGGATGCCGCGGTGCTCGAGCAGGTAGGGCACGAGCTGCGAGAAGGAGGCGCGGGGTCCGTCGTCGCGGGAGGGTCGTCGTCCGCCGCGCCGGGAGGTGGTGGTGCTCATCGCCGTCCATTCTGCCCCGTCGTCGCTGCGAGCAGGCCGCCAGAGGGCGGGCCCGGTGCTCAGGGAGGGAGCGGAGACGCGGACGGCCCGCCGGGGGATCCCGTCGGGCCGTCCTCTGCAGGGAGTCCTACGAGACGTTGTCGTGGTACGACGTGTTCTTCGTCTCCTTGGAGAGCAGGAGCGCGATCAGCGTCAGCACGGCCGCGGCGCTGAGGTAGAGGCCGACCAGCACGGTGCTGCCGCCCGCCGCCCTCCAGAGCGCGACCGCGATGATCGGCGCGAGGGCCGCTCCGAGGATCGATGCGAGGTTGTACGCCATCGCCGAGCCGGTGTAGCGGACGTTGGTCGGGAACAGCTCGGGGAGGACGGCGCCCATCGGGCCGAAGGTCAGGCCCATCAGCGTGAAGCCGAGGATCAGGACGGCCATGACGCCCGCGAAGCCGGCGCTGAACAGGGGCACG
The DNA here is from genome assembly GCF_002932735.1 of Rathayibacter sp. AY1B7. NCBI lineage: Bacteria > Bacillati > Actinomycetota > Actinomycetes > Micrococcales > Microbacteriaceae > Rathayibacter > Rathayibacter sp. AY1B7. Next base: position 55,157 of record NZ_PSWK01000012.1, on the reverse strand, counting down.
AAGAGCAGGCCGAACACGAGGATCGCCGCGGTCACCACGAGCAGCGTTCGCCGGCGGCCGAAGCGCTCCGCGAGCGGGCCGGAGACGAGCGTGAAGATCCCGAAGAACACCACGCCGACGATCAGCATGACGAGGAAGTCGTTGCGCGTGTAGCCGAGGCCCGGAACCGCGCCGTCGACGGGTGAGGTGCCGTAGGTCAGCGTGAACGTGGTCATCAGGTAGAAGAGCACGTAGGTCGCCAGCATGATGAAGGTGCCCAGGATGAGCGGGCGCCAGCTGGTGACGAAGACGCGGGCGAGGGGCAGCTTGGCGACCTCGCCCTTCTCGACGACCTTCTGGAACGCGGGCGTCTCGACGAGCTTGAACCGCACGTAGAGCCCGATGATCACGAGCACGGCGCTCGCCAGGAACGGCACGCGCCAGCCCCAGGCCGCGAACGTCTCGTCGCTCATCGTGCTCGCGAGCACCAGGAACAGGACGTTGGCGACGATGAAGCCGATCGGTGCGCCCAGCTGCGGGAAGGTGCCGTAGATGGCGCGCTTGCCGGCCGGTGCGTTCTCGGTCGCGAGCAGCGCGGCTCCGGACCACTCGCCGCCGAGGCCGAGGCCCTGGCAGAAGCGCATCACCACGAGCAGGAACGGAGCGAGGAACTCCCAGCCGGGCGTGAGCGCGGTGGGCAGGCAGCCGATCAGGAAGGTCGCGACGCCCATGGTGAGCAGTGAGGCGACGAGGGTGCCCTTGCGGCCGACGCGGTCGCCGAAGTGGCCGAAGATGATCGACCCGATCGGGCGCGCGATGAACGCGACGCCGAAGACGGCGAAGGAGGCGAGGAGGGCCGTGGCCGGGTCCTCGTTGACGAAGAAGAGCGACGGGAAGACCAGGACGGCGGCGGTCGCGTAGGCGTAGAAGTCGTAGAACTCGATCGAGGTGCCGATGAGGCTGGCGAGGATGACGCGGCCGCGGGAGTTCTGCGGGGCGGCTGCTGGCGCGTCGGAGACGGCGGGAGAAGACATGAGGGAGGGGCTCCGTGTGGACGGCGACTCCCCCTGAGCCGGCGGGGCGGGGCGTCGATCGGGCGTCGCGGACCGCTGGGGCGAGGGGGAGGAGAGAGGGGTCGCTCGTGACGACCCGACCACTTTACTCCGTGTTCTCCCAGGTTCGTGTGCGGGCGGCCCCAGGACGGGGGCCGCCCGCAGTGGTTCAGCTGCGCAGCGAGCGGAGGAGCAGAGCGGTCGAGACCGCCGCCTCGGCCGCCTCGCGCCCCTTGTCCTCCTTCGAGCCGGGAAGGCCCGCGCGATCGATGCCCTGCTGCTCGGTGTCGAGGGTGAGCACGCCGAAGCCGACCGGCTTGCCCGTCAGGATCGAGACGGTGGTGAGCCCGGAGGTGGCGGCGTCCGAGACGTACTCGAAGTGCGGGGTGCCGCCGCGGATGATCACGCCGAGGGCGACGACCGCGTCGGCCCCCGCCTCCAGGGCCGCCTTCGAGGCGACGGGCAGCTCGAACGAGCCGGGCACGCGCACGAGCGACCAGGATGCTCCGGCCTCGTCGAGGGCTCGGCTCGCTCCGGCGATCAGGCCGTCGCTGATCTGCTCGTGCCAGGTGCCCGCGATGACGACGACGCGCAGTCCCGCGCCGTCGAGAGGGGAGGTGGTGGGGGCGCCGCTACCGGCCATTGCTACTCCTTCGTGGTGGCGCCGGCGATCCCGGCGTCGAGGGCGAGGCCGGAGATCCCGGCGTCGAGGGGGTCGTGGTCGAGGACGCTGTCGAGGGTGTGGCCCATGCGGTCGCGCTTGGTCTCGAGGTAGCCCTCGTTGAAGGCGCCGACTCCGACGACGAGCGGCACGCGCTCGGCGACGACGATGCCGCGGTCGGTGAGCTGGCGGACCTTCTCGGGGTTGTTGGTGAGCAGGCGCACCTCGGTGAGGCCGAGGTCCTCGAGGATCCCGACCGCCGCTCCGTAGTCCCGCGCGTCGGCGGGGAGCCCGAGGGCGAGGTTCGCGTCGAGGGTGTCGAGTCCGTCCTCCTGCAGGCGGTAAGCGCGCAGCTTGTTGATCAGGCCGATGCCCCGGCCCTCGTGCCCGCGGAGGTAGACGACGACGCCGCCGTCCCGCTGGATCGTGTCGAGGGCGGCGTCGAGCTGGGGTCCGCACTCGCACTTCAGCGAGCCGAACGCCTCGCCGGTCAGGCACTCGGAGTGCACGCGCACCAGTGCGGGCCGCCCCGCGGCGACCTCTCCCGCGAGGATCGCGACGTGATCCGCTCCGGTCTGCCGGTCGCGGTAGGCGCGGATGCGGAACGGGCCGTGGGTGGTCGGCACCGTGGTCTCGACCTCGAAGCTCACCCGCGCGCTCTCCGGGACCGCGACCGTGACGGGCACCTCCGCGTCGCAGTGGAACTCCTGCAGGTACGCGATGAGGGCCGCGACCGTGGTCACCGGCACGCCCTCGCGCTCGCCGAGAGCGATCAGCCCGGGCAGCCGCATCATCTCGCCGTCCTCGGCGACGATCTCGGAGATCGCGCCCACGGGGTACAGGCCGGCGAGCTTCATCAGGTCGACCGCCGCCTCCGTGTGCCCGTCTCGCTCGCGCACGCCGCCGTCGACGGCGCGCAGCGGCAGGATGTGGCCGGGGCGGTTCAGGCGGGACGGGGTCGCCTCGGGGTCGGCCAGCACGCGGAGGGTGTGCGCGCGGTCGGAGGCGCTGATGCCGGTGGAGAGCCGGTCGGCCGCGTCGACGGACAGCGTGTAGGCGGTGCCGCGCGGGTCCTCGTTCTCGACCACCATCAGCGGCAGGGCGAGGCGGTCGGCGATCTCGTTGGTCATCGGCGCGCAGATGAACCCGGAGGAGTGGCGGACCATCCAGGCGATCGTCTCCTGGCTGGCGAGCTGGGCCGAGACGATGACGTCGCCCTCGTTCTCGCGGCCCTCGTCGTCCGCGACGATGATCGGGCGCCCGGCGCGCAGCGCCTCGACGGCCTCGGGGATGGTGGCGAGGCTCATGAGCGGGCCTCCGCGATCGAGCGCAGCGCGAGCATCCGCTCGACGTGGCGGGCCAGGACGTCGGTCTCGATGTTGACCTGATCGCCGATCGCGCGCGCGCCCAGCGTGGTGACGGCGAGCGTCTCGGGGATCAGCGAGACCTCGAACCACTGCTCCGGGTCGGCGGCGGGGCTGATCGCCGAGACGGTCAGCGAGACGCCGTCGACCGCGATCGAGCCCTTGTCGACGACGAGCGGAGCGATGCCGGTCGGCAGCGAGAACCGCAGCACCCGCCAGGCCTCGCCCGGTGCGATCGCGAGCAGCGTCGCCGTGCCGTCGATGTGGCCCTGGACGATGTGGCCGCCGAGCCGGTCGCCCACCAGCGCGGCGCGCTCGAGGTTCACGGGGTCGCCGACGCCCACGGTGTCGAGGGTCGACATCCGCAGGGTCTGCGCCATGACGTCGGCGGTGAAGCCCTGGTCGGTGTGCTCGACCACGGTGAGGCAGACGCCCGAGACCGCGATCGAGTCGCCGTGCCGCACGCCCTCGACGGCGAGGGGCCCGCGGATGCTGAGGCGGATCGCGTCGGCGCCCGCCTCGACGGCGGTCACGACGCCCTTCTCCTCGATGATTCCAGTGAACATCAGTGGGTCTCCATCTGCAGGGCGTGGGGGAGGCGGGCCGGGGTGCCGGCACCGCCCGCGGGGAGGACGTCGGGGCGCGCGGTCACGAGGAGGTCGTCGCCGAGGATCTCGACCGAGCGGAGGGAGAGGCGCCGGGCCCCGCCGATGCTCTCCACGCCGAGGTCGCCGAGCGCGAGGCGGGGGCCGCCGAGGAGCGCGGGCGCGAGGAACACGAGGTACTCGTCGACCAGTCCGTCGGCGACGAGCGCGGAGGCGAGTGTCGGTCCGGCCTCGACGTAGACGCTGCGGATCTCGGCGGAGTAGAGGTGCGCGAGGACCGCGGCGAGGTCGCGGGTGCGCTCGACCACGACGGCGCGGGGGTGCTCGTGCAGGCGGGCGCCCGGCGGCACGGGGCGCGTGCCGACGACGACGGGCACCGGCTGGTGGGCGAGGAGCTCGCCTCCGTCGCCGCGGGCGGTGAGCGCGGGATCGTCGGCGAGGACGGTCCCGGTGCCGACGAGGATCGCGTCGTGCGCGGCACGCTGCTCGTGCACGCGCTGCCGGGCCGCCGCTCCGGTGATCCAGCGGCTGCTGCCGTCCGCCGCCGCGGTGCGGCCGTCGAGGGTCGAGGCCCACTTGAGCGTGACGAAGGGGCGGTGCAGGCGGGTCGCGGTGAGCCACGGGTGGAGGAACTGCTCTCCCTCCTCGGCGAGCACGCCCTCGATCACCTCGACGCCGGCCTCGCGGAGGGTGCGACCGCCGCCGGCCGAGCGCTCGCCCGGGTCCGGCACGGCGTAGACGACGCGGGAGACGCCCGCCTCGATCAGGGCGCGGCTGCAGGGACCCGTGCGCCCGGTGTGGTCGCACGGCTCGAGCGAGACGACGGCCGTCGCGCCCTCGGCGGCGCCCGCCGCGACGTGCGACAGGGCGTCGACCTCGGCGTGCGCGGTGCCGGCTCCGTGGTGCCAGCCCTCGCCGAGGACGGTGCCGTCGGGCGCGAGGATCACGCAGCCCACGCGCGGGTTGGGTCCGCGGGCGGGCCCGCGCTCGGCGAGCGCCAGCGCCCGGCGCATCGCGTGCTCGTAGTCGATCGTCATTCCCGGTTCTTCCGTTCGTCGCCGAACTCCGGGGTCTCGATCGACGGTGCGCGGGCACCGTCGCTCAGCATCGCGCGGTGATGCGCGACGCTCGTGCTGCCTCTCCTCCGGACTTTCACCGTCGGTCCTGGAGTTCCACCAGGTCAACCGCCGCCCCTCTCGAGGGGCTGCGGCTCGCGGACTGTGACCGCCGGTTCGGAATTCCCACCGACCCCGGAGCACGTGCTGTCCGGTCAGCCTACCCACCCGCCGCCCGGCGGGAGCCTCCGCGCGTCACACTCCCGGCGCACGGTCGGCTGGCGCGGGGCGGGCGGCGCTCGGAAGCAGGGGCCGGGTCGCGCTCGTCGAGTCCCGCGCGGCGGAGGACGCCCGGCTCAGTGCCGGTGCTCGTCCACCCAGCGCGGGAAGGGGTCCGCGTACTCCGCCCAGGCGGCGGGGCCGGCCAGCAGCTCCTCGGAAGTGAGCAGGCAGCTCTGCAGGACGGCGGTCAGCCTCCCGGTGTCCAGGCCCGTCCCGAAGAAGGCGAGCTCCTGGCCGAGAGGCGCGTCCTCGTCCCAGCTGAGCAGGCTGGTCGGGTCCAGCGTCAGCACGTCGCCGGCGACCGACCACGAGCCGACCCGGTCGGCGCGCGTCGCCAGGCGCACCAGGCCGCGGGAGCGGAGGATGCGGCCCACCTTCTCCGCCACCAGCTCCCCGTGGACCGCCGTGCTCAGGCGGCCGGGGTGGAAGGGCAGCGGATCGCGGAACACGAACTCCTCGACGGTCGTGCCCGAGGCGCGGCGCCGCGAGGTCCCGTTGAGGGCGCACTGCCAGCCCATCGAGGAGGCGATCGCGTGCGCGCGCCGGGGGTGGAGCCTCCGTGGCGCCGCCGGGAGATCGCCGGCGGGGAGGAGATCGGCGGTGGGGGCGAGTGCTCGCAGGAGGTCGCGGACGAGTGCGGTCCGCTCGGGGTCGCTCTCGGAGTGGGGCTCGGCGAGCGCGATGAGGCTCGAGAACTCCAGGCGGGCGGCGAGGCGCTCCGCCGAGTCGGACGAGGGGCCCGCGCCGCCGCAGAGCACGCGTAGGATCTCCTCCGTCGACGTCACGGCGACCACGTCGAGGATCGCGATGCGGGTGTCGGCCGGATGCCGCTGCGCGCAGAGGTGCTCGAGGACGAGTCCGATCTCGAGCGGGTCCGCCTCGGCGTCGAGGGCGACGACGGTGTGACCGCGGTGACCGTCGTCGGCGTCGGCGGCGAGGCGCCGGTGCAGCTCCTCCGCGAAGGCGGGGCCGTCGGCGCCGGGCAGGTCGACCTCGAGGTCGATCCGGGACTCGGGCCTGCCGGCGAGGAGCGCGGCGGTCCGCGCGGCGTCGTGGGGCTCGGTCGCGCTCACGAGGGTGACGGCGAGTGCGGGGGGTGCGGGGTGGCGGGGATCCATGAGCCGCTACTCTATCGATAACAGTTCTCATTAACGACAGGAGCATCCGTGAAGGTCCGCAACTCCCTCAGGTCGATGAAGGCGCAGCCCGGCTCGCAGGTGGTCCGCCGCCGGGGCCGCGTCTTCGTGATCAACAAGCTGAACCCGCGCTTCAAGGCCCGTCAGGGCTGAGTGCCGACGGGAGGGTGCGAGCCCTCCCGTCGCGCACGGCCTCAGTGCTCGTCGTAGTGGCCGGCGTGAGCGGCGTGCTTGTGGCCGTCGTGGACGAAGTCCACGTGGTCGTCGTGCTGCACGGTCTCGTGGCCGCAGGCGTCGCCGTGCTCGTGGTCGGCGGTCGAGTGCTCGGCCTCCGACTCGTGCTCGTCGTAGTGGTCGCCGTGCAGGGCGTGGTGGTGCGTGCCGTGGACGTAGTCGACGTGGTCCTCGTGCTGCACGGCCGGGTGGCCGCAGCCCTCGCCGTGCTCGTGCTCGGTGACGGGGTGCTCGGCGTGGAGATCGATGGTGCTCATGGTGCTGCCTTTCCGGATGCGGGGGCCGCGGACGCGACGGGCTCCAGTCGACCAGATCCATAAACGCATTGCAATGGATGCGCCTAATCGAGAGCGATCATCGTTCCCGACAGGGACGGAGGTCACCCCTCCAGGGCGTGCCGGACAGCGTCGTCGACGATGTGCGTGACGTGGGTGTCGGCGACGGAGTAGTGCGCCTCGCGGCCCACGCGCTCGACCGCGACCAGCCCGGCGGTGCGGAGCATCCGCAGGTGCTGCGAGACCAGCGGCTGCGAGAGCCCGGTCACCTCGGCCAGCCGCCCGACCGTCGACGTCTCCTCGGCGAGGGCCCGGAGCAGGCGCAGCCGGGAGGAGGAGGACAGCACCTTGAAGAGCTCGGCGGCGGGTTCGAGGTCCTCGGTCATCTGCTCATGTAAGCAGAGGTGCATGCGCCGTGTCCGCGCGGCGCCCCGCGCGCCTCCGGCTACCCTCGGTGCGATGGACGAGGACAGGTACGGGCAGGACGTGCTCGCCGGCGACTGGCGCGCCCGCGGCAGGGTCGAGGTGGCGGTGGTCGAGGCCGAGCGCGATCTGGTGGTCGAGGAGGTCGCCTCCGGCTTCGTGGGTGCCGTGCTCGGCGTGGAGCTGCGGATGGTGCGGCTGGAGGACCGGTTCGGCAAGGTCCGCGTGTTCCCGCTGGGGCCCGGGTTCCTCCTCGAGGGGAAGCCCGTGTCGCTGAAGGCGCCCGGGCTGAAGCGCGACGCCGGCCTCGGTCGCGCGCGCTCCGCCTCCGGCTCCTTCCACGTCGCCGACGCGAAGGCGCGGGTCGCCCTGCCCAGCCGCATCTACGTCGAGGGCCGGCACGACGCCGAGCTGGTCGAGAAGGTCTGGGGCCACGACCTGCGGGTCGAGGGCGTCGTCGTCGAGTACATCGAGGGCGTCGACAACCTCGATGAGCTGGTGCGAGAGTTCCGGCCCGGTCCGGGCCGCCGCATCGGCGTGCTCGTCGACCACCTGGTGCGCGGCTCGAAGGAGTCGCGGATCGCCGAGCAGGTCGCCGCCGGTCCGCACGGCGCCCACGTCCTCGTCGTCGGCCACCCCTACATCGACGTCTGGCAGGCCGTGAAGCCCGGCCGGATCGGCCTGGAGCGCTGGCCCGAGATCCCTCGCGGAACCGAGTGGAAGCACGGGATCTGCGAGGCGCTCGGCTGGCCGCACGAGGAGCAGGCCGACATCGCGCGCGCCTGGCAGCGCATCCTCGGCCGGGTGCGCACCTTCCAGGACCTGGAGCCGGCGCTGCTGGGCCGGGTCGAGCAGCTCATCGACTTCGTGACGGAGCCCGCATGACCCGGCACGCGGGGCTCGGCCTCGCACTCGACGCCGTGCTCGTCCTGGTCTTCGTGCTGATCGGCCGCGGGAGCCACGACGAGGGGTCGGCGCTGATCGGCCTGCTCACCACGCTCTGGCCGTTCCTGGCGGCGCTCCTGCTCGGCTGGGTCGTCACGCGCTCGTGGCGCTCCCCGGACCGGATCGTGCCCGCCGGGCTCGTCGTCTGGGCCGTGACCGTCGCGGGCGGGATGCTCCTGCGGATCGCCTCCGGGCAGGGCGTGCAGTGGAGCTTCGTGATCGTGACGGCCGTCGTGCTGGCCGTGTTCCTCCTCGGCCGCCGCGCTCTGACGCGGCTGATCGCCCGCCGGCGCTAGGCGGACCGGCGGCTCAGCCCACCCGCACCCCGAAGTGCTCCGCGAACAGCGGCAGCAGGAGGCTGAGCTGCAGCTCGGAGAGGGTGGCGCCGCGGAGGCCGTCCAGCCCGGTGAGCACGTGCAGCTCGGCGCCGCGCAGATCGAGGTGCTCGATCCGGGCCCGGGAGAGATCGAGGGAGCGGACGTCGCAGTCGACCAGGCGCAGCCGCGTGCCGGTCGCACCCGCCAGGTCGAGCTCGTCGATCGTGCAGCGCTCGAGCAGCACGTCGCGCACCGCGGCTCCGCGGAGGTTCAGGTAGCCGAGCTTGCAGTCGGCCACGCGCACCTGCTCCCAGGTGCTCTCGTAGAGCTCGGCCGAGCCCAGCCGCGAGGCGAGCAGCTCGACGGATCGGAGCCGGCTCCGCGGCGCCGAGAGCCCGGGGACGTCCAGCCGCTCGAGCCGCGACTCCGCGATCGACGCGGCCCGCAGCTGGGCGCCGTCCAGGACCACTCCCTCCAGCACGCACTCGCTGAAGGAGGCCGCGGTGAGATCGGCGCCGGTGAGGTCGGTGCCGGCGAAGCGCAGTCCTTCGGCGTGCTCCCGGGCGCCCGTGTCCCCGGCGTACCCCTCGGCGAGGCCGTCGAGGAGGAGGGGGTCGAGCCGGGGAGGAGCGGTCGCGTCGCGCACGCGGCGAGCCTAGTGCTGGCACCATGGCGGCATGCCCCGCCTGCTCGCCGTGTGCCGCGTCGCCCGCCTCCTGCCCGACTCCGGCACGGTCGGCGTGACCGCGATCGACAAGCGGCCGGTCGAGGGTCCCGTCGGAGTGCGCGACTTGGGCCTCTACGGCGACGTGCAGGCCGATCGCGCGCACCACGGCGGCCTCGACAAGGCGCTCTACGCCTACTCCGACGAGGACGCGGTCTGGTGGGCGGAGCGCCTGGGGCGGCCGGTGGCCGCGGGGATGTTCGGCGAGAACCTGCGGATCGCGGGCCTCGACGTGAGCGGAGCCGTGATCGGCGAGCGCTGGCGGATCGGCGAGGCGGTCGAGGTCGAGGTGACGATGCCGCGTACGCCGTGCGCGACGTTCCAACGGGCCCTCGGAGAGCCCCAGTGGGTGAAGCGCTTCGCCGACGAGGGGCGCACCGGCGCGTACCTGCGGGTGCTGCACCGCGGATCGGTGGAGGCGGGCGACGCCGTCGAGGTCCTGAGCCGGCCCGGGCACGGCGTCCCGGTCGACCGCTGGTACCGCGAGCACAGCCCGGCGGACGCGCAGGCGCTCCTCGAAGCGGAGGAGGCGGGCGCGCTCCGGCCGGCTCCGGCGCTGCGGGCGTCGATCGAGCGGGCGCTCGCCTGACCCGGTCTACTCCCCGCGCGCCTCGCGCTTGAGGCGGCGCTTGACCGCTCGCTCCGTGAGCACCGTCAGGTAGTCCTGCACGGGCCGGTCCTGCAGGTCCGCGAGCTCCTCGCGCACGAGCGGCGCGACCTGCTCCTCGGAGTGGTCGGGGAACTTCTTGCGCACGTTCGCGGTCACGTCGCGCACCACCTGGTCGAGATCGAAGTCGGTCGTCATGCGGAGATCCTGGCCCCTCCAGGTGAACAGGAGGGGCACGGAGCCCACGGCCCCGCGCCCCTCCTCCGTGCCGATGGTCAGCTCGCGGCGACGGCGATCTCGTTCGGCGTGACGTCGAGCTCGCCCGTGGCGACGACCTCTCCCGTGGTGAGGTCGACGGCGTGGATGCTGTCGGCGGCCGGGTCGGTCACGTAGGCGATGTCCCCGGCGACCGTGATCGCGGGGTGCGGGTCCTGCCACTCGACCGGGCTCTCCCAGGCGTCGACGACGGGGTAGGAGGCGGTCAGCTCGCCGGTCTGGGGGTCGAGGACGTGGATCGCGCCGTCCGAGGCGATCATGTACGCCAGGTCGTCGGGGCCGCGGGCGACGCCGCGGAAGGTGTACTCGACGCCCTCGGGCAGGTCGACGACGTCGAGGGTCTTCGCCTCGGTGTCGATCAGCGCCACGCGGTGCAGGAGGTAGCCCTCGGCGTCGCGGTCGTCCTTGTAGTCGCCGACGATGATCGGGCTGGTCTCGCTGACCCAGGCGTTGCCCATGCGGCCGTACGGCTGGTCCGGCGCCTCGAGCTTCGTGATCTCGCCGCCGTCGTAGACCAGGGCGCCGTTCTCGCAGCCGAAGACGACGACCTCGTTCTCGGCCGTGCCCTCTCCGTGGACTCCGGGGCACTGGTCGTTCGTGGCCGTCACGGCGCCGGAGGCGTCGCGCACCTCGATGCCGTTGCGCCCGTCGGCATCACCGACCGTGGTGAGGAAGGTGCCGTCCTCGAGGACGATCGAGACGCCGTGGTGCGCCTCGACTCCCGGGATGGTCTCGGTCTCGGGCATCCCGTCCGAGGACGCCAGGTCGGCGGTCTCGAGGACGGTCGTGTCGCTCGTGCCGTCGGCGTAGAGGACGGTCTTCCCGGCGTGCCGGACGACGTGGCCCGGGGTGTCCGCGGGGAAGACGATGTCCGTCAGCTCCGGCTCGCCGCCGGTCCCGGCGGCGGTGTCGAGGAGCTGGAACCCCTCGCTCATGGTGACCATGACGTGGCGGTCGTCGCCGGCGGGGTTGAGGCGGGTGAACTCCTCGGAGTCCAGGTCCGCGACGGTCTCGAGGGTCTCGCCGTCGAGGACGAGGATGCCGCCCTCGTAGGCGACGGCGACGCGGGCGCCGGCGGCCGCCGCGGCCTCGGTGGCCGGTGCGGTGGACGCCGAGGACTCGGCGGCCGGGGTCGAGCTCGACGAGCAGGCCGCGAGGACCGTGATCGAGCAGGCGGCGATCAGGCCGAGGCCGGCCCGCCGGACGTGGGGATTCTGCATGGGTGCTTCTTCTTCCTGGTGGTGAATCGGAGGGCTCACGGGGAGAGCCCGGTGGCGATGCGCTGCGTGTTGACGCGCATCATGGCGAGGTAGTCGGGAGCGCCGCCCTCGGGCCCCGTCAGGGACTCCGTGAACAGCTCGACCACCTCCACGCGGATGTCGGCCTCGCTCGCCAGCGCCTGGACCAGGCGGTCGGGAGACGAGGACTCCGCGAAGATCGTGGGGACGCCGGTCTGCTCGACCGCGTCGACGAGATCGGCGAGGTCGGAGGCGGACGGCGCCGCGAGGGTCGTGCCTCCCGGGATGACGGCGCCGACGACGTCGAAGTCGAAGCGGTCGGCGAGGTACCCGAAGACGTGATGGTTGGTGACGAGGGCGCGGCGCTCGGCCGGGATCGCGGCGAACGCCGCGGCCATCTCGGAGTCGAGCCGCTCGAGCTCGGCGCGGTAGCCGGCCGTCCGGTCCCGGACGGCGGCCGGATCGACGCCGTCGAGCGCGGCGAGCACGGGCCCGAGGGAGTCGACGACGTCGATCATCCGGCCGGGGTCCGTCCAGAAGTGCGAGTCCGGGCTCCCCTCCGCGTCGCCCTCGCTGTAGTCGAGGACGTCGACGGCGTCGCCGGCGACGAACGCGGGGACGTCCTCACCGGAGGCCTCGTCGAGGTGCTGCTGCAGGCCCTCCTCGAGTCCGAGCCCGTTCGAGACGACGAGGTCGGCGGAGCGCAGGCGCGCCGCCTCCTGCGCCGAGATCTCGAAGGAGTGCGGGTCGGCGTCGGGCTTCATCAGCGTGACGACCTGCGCCTCGTCGCCGACGAGCTCGCCCACGACGTCGCCGAGGATGTTGGTGGAGACGATGACGAGGGGCCTCTCGTCCTCCTCCGCGGACGTGCAGCCCGACAGGAGCAGGACCGCCGCGGCGGACGCGAGGGCCCAGCGGCGCCTCATCGGCCCGTCTCCGCCGTGAAGGCCGGCTCGGTGGCGGTCTCGAAGGTGCGGGCGAGGCGCGCGCCGTCCGCGTAGTCGATCTCGTGCAGCTTCCGCTCGGCGGGCGCGCTGAGGTAGGCCCGCTGCTGGTCGGCGATCAGGACGGGCCGCGAGCCGTCCGCGGTCGTGTCCGCGACGAGGGGCGCGGTCTCGGAGAGGACCGCACCGTCGGAGCCGTCGAGAACCAGCACGCGGCCGTCGGCGGCGAGGGCGAGGACGGTCTCGTCCGCGTCGTCCACCGCGGTGACCTGCGCCAGCGGGGCGGGAGAGGGGAGGAGGCTCCAGGAGCGCTCCCGGGTGTCGAGGAGCCAGATGCCCGCGTCCCCGGCGAGGCCGGCGACCGTGGGGCGGCCCTCGCGGTTGTCGAAGGAGGCGGCGGGTGGCGCGGTGGTGCCGGCGGGGTAGGGGATCCGCTCGACGACGAGCTCCTCGTCCTCGATCGACGCCAGGAGTGCGCCGTCGGAGCAGCCGATGACGGCGCCGACGCGGGTGGTGATCGTCCCGGCGGGGTCGGGGCAGGCCTCGCGGAGGCCCGTCGGCTCGCCGTCCGAGTCGTAGCCGGCGACGGCCGCTCCGGATCCGGACCCCTCGGTCACCAGTGCGGACGAGCCGACGGGCACGACCATCCCGGGTCCGGGCTCGACGTCCTTCCGGAACCACTCGACGATCGCCCCCTTCGACAGCGCCTCGGTGTCGAGGAGGACCGCCTCGCCGGAGTCGGGGAAGAAGAGTCCGGTTCCGCCGGTGGTCGAGAGGTTCGTCGTGGCGACGACGGCCGTCCCGGAGCCCTCGACCGTGCCGATCAGGCGGGGGTCCGCGCGGTAGTAGTGGAAGTGGTCCACGTGGTCCCAGGTCCACACGCCGCTGTCGACGATCTCGACGCCCGCATCGGTCTGGGCGAAGAGGTAGCGGCCGTCGGTCGTCATCGCGCTCGGTGCGCCGATGGTGCCGAGGCCGGTGACCGTCTCGTCGAGGAGGTCGAGGTGCGACACGGCGCCCGACGGGTCGATCGACGTCAGCCCCAGGCGCGGCTCGGCGAGCTCGGCGGCGTTCGCGACGGCGCCGTGGCCGGAGCCCGTGTCGTCCGCGGCCGGCGCGGAGGCATCGGTCGAGCAGGCGGCCAGGCCCAGCGCGAGAGCGCCCAGGAGGACGGTGGAGGCGGTGGTTCGGGAGTGCACGGAGTCCTTTCGAGGGTGAGCGGGGGAGGAGCGGTGCCGGCAGGGCCTCATGCGGCGACCGGCTGAGGGCCCGACCGGGACGCGAGGGCCGACGCGGCCGAGCGGACCGCCCAGGACACCGCGGCGACCGCGATGGCCGTGCCGGCGACCGAGGCGCCCGCGGCCGTGGCCGCGTGCCAGGAGACGAGCAGGCCGACGAGCACGGAGGCCGCGCCGAGGATCGACGCGAGCAGCATCCGGGTCGGGATGCGGGTGGTCCAGTGCCCGGCGGCCACCGCGGGAGCCACAAGGAGCCCGACGACGAGGAGCGAGCCGACCGCCTGGTAGGAGGCGACGACGGCGAGGGTCACCAGGCCGACCAGCGCGGCCTGAGCCGAGCGCGGACCGAGCCCGAGCACCGCGGCGATGCGCGGATCCAGCGCCAGGGCGACGAGCGGGCGGTGGAAGGCCGCTGCGACGAGGAGGCCGGTTCCGGCGGCGGCGGCGAGCAGCCCGATGTCGACAAGGGTGATCGCGAGGATGTCGCCGAAGAGGATCGAGGTCGCGTCCGTGGCGAAGCTGCCCGAGTGCGAGATCACGATGACCCCCAGCGCCAGCATGGCGACGAAGAGCAGGCCGATGCTGGTGTCGTAGGACAGTCGTCCGCGCCGCTGCAGGGCCGCGATGCCGAGGCTCATCAGCACCGCGCTGGCTGCGCCGCCCACGAGGACGGGCGCGCCGAGCACCGTCGCGAGGGCGACGCCGGGGAGCATCCCGTGGGCGAGCGCCTCACCGAGGAAGGCCATCCCGCGGAGGACCACCCAGGTGCCGACGACGCCGCAGAGGACCGCGACGAGGACGCCGCCGAGGAGGGCGCGCTGGAGGAAGTCGAGAGCGAACGGCTCGAGGATTCCGGCGAGGAGGCTGGGCATGGTGCCCGACCGTACACGATAATGAGAACAGTTATCACTCCTGTACGCTCGTCGGGATGGACGTCTCACCCCTGCCCGAGCCCCCGGTCCGCCTCCGAGGCGCTCACGTCGACTTCGGCTCCCGCCGCGCTCTCGCGGGGGTCGATCTCGACGTTGCCGCGCGCTCGCTGACCGTGATCGCCGGGCCGAACGGCGCCGGCAAGTCGACGCTTCTGGAGGTGATCGCGGGAGTGCGTCCACTGACGTCCGGCACGCGGGACGTCACCGGAGCGATCGCCTTCGTGCCGCAGCGGGCGTCGATCCCGGACCGCCTCCCGGTGACGGTGCGCGACGTGGTCGCGGTGGGCACCTGGGGTCGGCTCGGCCGCCTCCGCCGCAGCGACGCGCGCGCGGCGGACGCGATCGCCACCGCGCTCGAGCGGATGGAGATCGTCGCGCTCGCCCGGGAGCCCTTCGCGGTGCTCTCCGGCGGTCAGCGGCAGCGGGCGCTCCTCGCCCAGGGGCTCGCCCGCGGGGCCGGCCTGCTGCTCCTGGACGAGCCCACCACCGGTCTCGATTCAGCGAGTGCGGAGCGGATCCGGTCGGTCCTGCGCGCGGAGGCGGACCGCGGCGCGACCGTGGTCTGCGTCTCGCACGACCCCGCCGTGCTGGCCGACGCGGACCGCGTCGTCGGACTCGTCGACGGGGCCCTCGCTCCGGCGGACCGATCCGTCACCCGCGGCCCGTGAGGCGAGGGCACACGGGCCGTCCGTGACGGATCAATGAGCGGCGGGCAGCCGGACCTGTGGACAACGGCTCCAGGCGGCTGCAGTGACGCACTCTGGTCGGATGGCTCAGCGACTC
Source organism: Rathayibacter sp. AY1B7 (assembly GCF_002932735.1). NCBI lineage: Bacteria > Bacillati > Actinomycetota > Actinomycetes > Micrococcales > Microbacteriaceae > Rathayibacter > Rathayibacter sp. AY1B7. Next base: position 40,087 of record NZ_PSWK01000012.1, on the reverse strand, counting down.
CCGCTCCCCGACCGTCTCCAGGCGCGCGCCTTCACCGTGGCCGAGGCCCGCCGGCTGGGCGTGGCCCGGAGCCGCCTCCGCCGCAGCGACCTCGCCGCGCCGTTCCGTGGCGTCCGCGTCCCGGCCGCCGACACCGGCCTGCTCCCACGGGCCGAGGCGCTTCTCGCGGCCCTCGGCCCGTCCGCCGTGCTCAGCCATCTCACCGCTGCGCGCCTCTGGCCGCTCGAGCTCCCGGCCGCCGATTCGGACGAGCCGGTGCACGTCGCCGTCCGAGCTCCTGCTCGCGCCCCGCGCCGTCCGGGAGTGCACGGCCACTCGCTCAGCGATCCCGACGTGCACCGGATCCTCCGCTTCGGTCTGCCGCTCACGGACGGCGCCTCGCTGTTCTGCCACCTCGGGGCGCACCTCGAGCTGGACGACCTGGTCGCGGTGGGCGACGCGCTGATCCGCTCGCCGATCGGTCCGGATCCTGCGGACCCTCGACCGTGGGTGCGGCTCGCGCGGTTGCGGGAGCGGGCAGCAGGCTTCGGCGGTCGGGGGGCGCCGCGCGTGCGCGCGGCCGCGGCCCTCGTCCGCGACGGGGCGGACTCGCGGCAGGAGTCGCGGTTCCGGCTCGCCTCGGTGCGGGCGGGCCTTCCGGAGCCGGTGCTGCAGGAGCCGCTGTTCGACTCCGACGGGGTCTTCGTCGGGCGGCCGGACGGCTGGTACCCCGCGGAGCGGGTCGCGTGGGAGTACGAGGGCGACGATCACCGCACCAGCAACCGGCGCTTCGCGCGCGACCTCGGCCGCTACGACGACCTCGCCTCGATCGGGGTCCGCGTCGTCCGCATCGTCGGCGCCGAGTTCGTCCCGCACCCCGAGCGCTCCGTCGAGCGCCTGCGACGAGCACTCGCCGAACGATCCGTCACCCGCGGCCCGTGAGGCGGGGGCACACGGGCCGTCCGTGACGGATCGCACCCGAGCGACGGGCCGCGGGCTGGGAGGATGGGGGGATGACCTCGACGCTGCTCGACCGCATGCCGACGCCCGACGCGGACGGGCGCGTCGACGACGACGCGGTCTACCTGGCCTTCACCGAGTGGGCGGAGTCGCGCGGCCTCCCGCTCTACCCGGCGCAGGACGAGTCCATGCTCGAGATCGCCTCCGGCTCCAACCTGATCCTCTCGACGCCCACCGGCACCGGCAAGTCGCTCGTCGCGATCGGCGCGCACGCCGCGGCGCTCGCCTCCGGACGCCGCAGCTTCTACACGGCGCCGATCAAGGCGCTCGTCTCCGAGAAGTTCTTCGCGCTGGTCGACGTCTTCGGCGCCTCCAACGTCGGGATGGTCACCGGCGACTCCTCGGTGAACGCCGACGCGCCGATCATCTGCTGCACGGCCGAGATCCTCGCGAACCTCGCGCTCCGGCACGGCGAGGACACCCCGGTCGACCAGGTCGTGATGGACGAGTTCCACTTCTACGCGGACCCGGCGCGCGGCTGGGCGTGGCAGGTGCCGCTGCTCACCCTCCCGCACGTGCAGTTCGTGCTGATGTCGGCCACCCTCGGCGACGTGACGGCGCTCGCCGCCGACCTCAGCCGCCGCACGGGCCGGGAGACCGCCCGGGTCACCGGCGTGGAGCGCCCGGTGCCGCTGCACTACTTCTACGAGATCGCGCCGATCCACGACTCCATCGAGGAGCTGCTCTCGACGAACCAGTCGCCGGTCTACGTCGTGCACTTCTCGCAGGCGGCCGCTCTCGAGCGTGCGCAGGCGCTCACCAGCGCGAACATCGCCACCCGCGAGCACCGCGACCGCATCGCCGAGGTGATCGGCGGCTTCCGCTTCACCACCGCGTTCGGCAAGACCCTCTCCCGGCTGCTCCGGCTGGGGATCGGCGTGCACCACGCGGGCATGCTGCCGAAGTACCGCCGCCTGGTCGAGCAGCTCGCCCAGCAGGGCATGCTGCGCGTGATCTGCGGCACGGACACCCTCGGCGTCGGCATCAACGTCCCGATCCGCACCGTGCTGCTCACCGCGCTGACCAAGTACGACGGCACCCGGACCCGCCAGCTCTCGGCCCGCGAGTTCCACCAGATCGCCGGCCGCGCCGGTCGCGCGGGGTACGACACCGCCGGGACCGTGGTCGTGCAGGCCCCCGAGCACGAGTCCGAGAACCGGAAGGCTCTCGACAAGATGGGCGACGACCCGAAGAAGCGGAGGAAGTGGGTCGCCAAGCGCGCGCCGCAGGGCTTCGTCAGCTGGGGCGAGCCGAGCTTCCGCAAGCTCGTCGACGCCGAGCCCGAGACGCTGACCTCGCACATGACGATCACCTCGGCGATGCTGCTGAACGTGATCGCCCGCGGCGGCGACGCCTACGCGAACGTGCACGCCCTGATCTTCGACAACCACGAGCCGTGGAAGCGGCAGCTGCAGCTGGCCCGCCGGGCGCTCGGCATCTACCGGACGCTGCGGGAGGCGGGAGTGGTCGAGCAGAGCGTCGGCGCCGACGGCGTGACCCGCATCCGCCTGACCGTCGACCTGCAGCCGAACTTCGCGCTCAACCAGCCGCTCTCGCCGTTCGCGCTGGCCGTGTTCGACGTTCTCGACCCGGAGTCGCCGAGCTTCGCGCTCGACGTGATCTCGGTGCTCGAGGCGACCCTCGACGACCCGCGCCCGATCCTGGGGGCCCAGCAGTTCCAGGCCCGCGGCGAGGCCGTCGCCGCGATGAAGGCCGACGGGATCGAGTACGAGGAGCGGATGGAGCTGCTCGAGTCCGTCACGCACCCCAAGCCGCTCGAGGAGCTCCTCGAGGCGACCTTCGAGACCTACACCGCGGCGCAGCCGTGGGTGAAGGACTTCGAGCTCTCGCCGAAGTCGGTCGTGCGCGACATGTACGAGCGGGCGATGTCCTTCGGCGAGTACACCGCCTTCTACAAGCTCTCCCGCTCGGAGGGACTGGTGCTGCGCTACCTGTCCGACGCGTTCCGCGCGGCCCGGCAGACCATCCCCGACGAGCTGAAGAACGAGGAGCTGCACGACCTGATCGAGTGGCTGGGCGAGCTCGTGCGCCAGGTCGACTCCTCGCTGGTCGACGAGTGGGAGGAGCTGGTCAATCCGGCGCTCCACGCGGCGGACCAGGCGATCGTGCCGCCCGCTCCGCGCCGCCTCACCGCGAACCACCGCGCCTTCCGCGTGCTGGTGCGCAACGAGATGTTCCGCCGGGTGACCCTCGCCGCCCTCGACGACCACGAGGCGCTCGGCGAGCTCGACGCCGCCGCCGGCTTCGACGCCGACGCGTGGGGCGCCGCGCTGGACGACTACTACGACGAGCACGACAGCATCGGCATCGGGCCCGACGCCCGGGGGCCGAAGATGCTGCTCGTCACGGAGGAGCCGACGCAGTGGCTCGTGCGGCAGATCCTCGACGATCCGGCCGGCGACCACGACTGGGGGATCTCGGCGACCGTCGACCTCGCCGAGTCGGACGAGCAGGGTGCGGCCGTCGTCCGCGTCACCTCGGTCGGCCGCCTGGACTGATCAGCGGCCGCGCTTCTCCCGGCGCTGCATCTCGGCGGCGATGTCCGCCTCGGTGATCTCCTTGCGGGCGGGTCCCCAGATCGACGCGGCCTGGCCGACGACGCCGATCCCGATCCCGATCATCGGCCAGATCGGCCAGAAGTAGCCGTCGGCCCCTGTGCCGACCCAGACGGCGGTCGTGATCGCCGAGACGCTCGCCCATCCGCCGACCGATCCCAGGAAGTCGCGGCGCCGCTTGACCTCGCGCACGGCGAGCGCGCGCTCGGCGTCCTCGACGCGGGCGGTCTCCACCTCCTCGCCGGAGGCGGCCGCCGGGACGACCTCCGCGGACCGGTCTCGCCGGGCGGACGGATCCGGAGTTCCCCACTCGTTCGTCATGCGGCCAGCCTACGCACGGGCCGTCGGCAGCGGTACGCGGGCTTCAGGCGGCGGTCGCCTGCTCCGGCTGGCAGTGCGGGCACCACCAGGTGCGGCGCTGCTCGGGGTCGTCGCGGACCTCGTCGCGGACGAGCACGGTCGTGCCGCAGCGCAGGCACGGGCGCCCGGCGCGCCCCGCGACCCAGTGCCGCTCGCCGCGGCGGGTGTCACCGGTGGTGGTCTGGAACATCCCCGGGATCGTGACGGAGGCGCGGAGGCCTCTCGCCGCGGTCGCCACGAGGGCGCGGACTTCGAGGGAGCCGATCGGCCGCCAGGGCCAGACCCCGCGGAGGAAGCAGACCTCGTTGGCCCAGAGGTTGCCGAGACCCGCGAGGCAGCGCTGGTCGAGGAGTGCGGCGACGACGGGCCGGTCCGGGAGGCGGGAGAGGCGCCGGACGGCCTCGTCGGCGTCCCAGTCCGCGCGGAGCGGGTCGGGCCCGAGGTGCCCGACGGCGCGCGGCTCGTCGCGGGTGGCGAGGAGCTCGACGACCGGGAGGTCGATGCCCCACACGGTCGAGTCGTCGTCGAGGCGGAGGCGGACGCGGACGTCCTTCTGCACCGAGCGGGGGACCGTTCGGCCTGGAGCGGTCACGGTCCAGGAGCCCTGCATCCGCAGGTGGGTGTGCAGGGTCGTTCCGCCGGAGAAGCGGGTGAGGAGGTGCTTGCCGTGGGTGTCGTGCTCGAGGATCCTCAGCCCGGCGAGGGAGTCGCCGGCCGCGTCCCCGGAGCGCAGCTCGCCCTCGAGGACGGTGCGACCGTCCGCCGCCCGCCTGAGGCGGGCGGCGAGACGGTGCACACTGTCTCCCTCGGGCATTCCCGAACTCTAGGAGCCGGAGCTCGTCGAGGTCAGGGGTCGCGCGGGATCAGGCGCCGCGGTACGCCTGCTTGTAGACGCGCTCGGTGCCGTCGGGCGCGGTGACCTCGATGGTCGCCGTGCCGGCCTTGATGGGCTTGAAGACGGTCACGGTCTTCACCGTGAACGACTGGCCGGGCTTGACCGTCTTCTTCGTCTTGCTGCCGTACGCCGTCGTGATCTCGATCGAGACCGTCTCGTCGCCGTTGTTCACCGCCGACACCGTCAGCGTCCGCACGACGGCGAGGCGCTTGGTGGAGGCGGTGGTCGCGACGTCGATGACCGTGACGGGCTCGGGCTCCGGGTCCGTCTGGGTCTCGGGCAGGTCGAGGCCGACGACGACCGGGTCGTGGTCGCTGGAGCGGTACGCCGAGGTGTCGTAGAAGATCGTCGCGTTGTAGTCGTAGCGGCTGTACTCCAGTGCCACGGACTCGCCGCTGTTGATGTTCCAGGTGTCGACCCCGGTGACCGTCCTGTCGGCCGCGGGCAAGGCGAAGACGTGGTCCAGCGAGCCGACCGCGCCGTCGAACGAGTACGAGTACTTGCCGTCCTTCGCACCCTGGTCGATGTAGCCGGCGTCGGTGATCACCTTCACCGGGTCCTCCTTCGAGTAGGCGTTGAAGTCGCCCAGCAGGTAGACGAGCTCGGTGGCCTTCTCGGTGCGGAGGCGGTCGGCGAAGGCGACGAGGGCGGTCGCCTGCTTCACGCGCGAGGCGTTCGAGGCGCCCTGGCCGTCGCCCTGGTCGGCGTCGGCGCCGGATCCGGAGCCCTTCGACTTGAAGTGGTTCACGATCGCGACGAACTCGCTGGCGCTGTCGCCGAGGAGGCGGAACTCCTGGGCGAGGGGCTTGCGGGCGTTCGAGAAGTTCACCGTGTCGTTGAGCACGACGGACTCGCCGACCGGCTCGATGACGGCCTTCTTGTAGATGAAGGCGGTGCGGATGACGTCCTCGTCCGCGAGCGCGGGGAGCGCTGCGGGGGAGGGGACGTAGGCCCAGACCTCGGAGCCGGCCGCCGTGTTCAGCGCGGCGGTCAGGGTGGCGAGGGCCTCGTCGCGCGGCTTGCCGAACTTGGCCGAGTTCTCGATCTCCTCGAGCGAGACGACGCCCGCGCCGAGGGTGTTGATCGCGGTCACGATCTTGGCCTGCTGGCGCTCGAGGTCATCGGCGTTCGCCGCTCCGCGGGCGTCGCAGCCGCTGTTGACCGTGACGGGGTCGCCGTCGCGGTCGGTGTAGAAGGTGCAGCCGGTGATCGAGTCGCCGGTGGTGGAGAAGTAGTTGAGCACGTTGAAGGACGCGATCGAGAGGTCGCCGCCGACGGCCTCGGGCTTCGCGGTCCGGGTGTTCGCGAAGGTCGCGGGCTGCACGTCGCCGGCGTTCTCGACGGTCAGCTGCGTGGTGGGCTGGAAGGCCCAGCCGCCGTTGCGGTAGTCGAGGACGACGGGGCGGGTGAAGGTCGCCGGAGCACCCACGCGGATCGGAGCGGTGGTGGTGAGGTAGGGCAGCGGGATCGCCTTGTTCGCGGCGGCGCCGAGGAAGTTGATCGAGGCGCCGTCGTCGAGGGTGATCGCGCGGGCGGCGTTGTCGGCGACGACGGCCGCGAGCTCCGGCGAGCCGGGGCGGGCGACCTCGGTCGGCGTGAGCAGCGGGGACGTGCCGGCGGCGAGGCCGACCGAGCCGAAGCTGTTCAGGTCGAAGGTGTCGGTGACCGTGTAGGCGCCCTGCGGAGCGATCAGCATGCTCTCGAGCACCTCGCGCTCGGCGGCGGTGCGGGGGAGCGCGACAGCGGCCGGGACCGGCGCTGCGGCGGCGTCGTCGAGCTTCACGACGGTCGCGGCCGAGGTCGGGGTGAGCTCGGTCAGGCCGTTGTACTCGCTCACCTCGCCGGTGATGCGCAGGTGGTCGCCGATCGCGACCGACCCGACGGAGGCGGAGGAGAAGACGAAGACGGCGTCGGAGGCCGTGCGCGAGCTCTCGCCGCCGGTGCCGGGGGTCTGGATGACGTAGCCGTTGTAGCCGCCGGACGGGTAGCGCGCGGTGACGACGCCGGAGGTGGTGACGGTGCTGCCGACGAGCGGCGACGCGTCGCCGCTCGTCGGCAGCACCGTCACCACCTCCGGCGTCGTGGGCTCGGGCTCGGATCCTCCGCCCGCGGCCTGCGGGGTCGGTGCGCCGAGCGCGAAGTCGGCCGAGTTGACGTCGGTGTCGCCGGTGGCGGTGTCTGCGCGGGCGATCGTCTGGGTGAGGGAGGGCACCGTGGCGACGGACGACTCGAAGGTGTTCGAGGTGCCGTAGCCGACGAGGTCGATCACCGCGTCCGGCTGGGCGGCGGCGCCGGTGGGCGGCGCCACGAGCGCCGAGGTCCCGTCGACGAGGAAGAGGGTGCCGCCCGCGGCGGCCATGTTGAGGCCGTTCGCGCTCTGGTCGGGCGTCGGCAGGGCCGCGCCGTTGGTGCCGTTGCTGGCGCCGGCGAGCAGGAAGTGGCCGCCCGCGGGCACCGAGCCGGTGAGCGGCACGGTCGTGGTGGGGTTCGCGGTGCCGGTCGCCGAGCGGTACTGGATCGAGAGGCCGCCGAGGGCGATCTCGGCGGCGGTGGGGTTGTAGAGCTCCACGTAGCGGTTGCTGAACGCGGCGCCGGCGGAGCCTCCTCGGGCGAAGACCTCGCTGATGACGAGCTCGTCGCCCGAGGGCGCGGCCGCGGCGGAGGTCGCGACCAGCGGAGCGGCCGCCAGGGCCAGTCCGGTCAGGGCCGCCAGGCCGAGCCCGCGCCTCCGGCGGCGGTCGGGCGGGGTGGGAGAGTCGGGCATGGTGGTCCTCTCGATCGCCGCTCGGAAGAGCGGTCGCAGCGTCGTCGCCGCGCGGCGCGGCCGGCGCACCCCCGGAAGGGGCACGCATGGCCACGCTATGCAGTGCGGGTGCCCGGCCTGTGAACCGGACGTTTCATGAACGTAAACTCATCCACCGACATCGGGGCGCGCGGGTGCCGTTCGCGGCGCGTTCGCGGCTTCGCGGGCCACACTCGTCGGATGATCTCCTTCGAGCTGGCCCGTGCCCTGCGCACGGCGGGCGTGCGCTGGACGCCCCGCACCGGTGACCGCTTCCGCATCGAGCGGGAGGGCTTCGACGGCGACGTCTTCACCGTCAGCGACATGACCATCGAGGCGCACGAGTACCCGAGCGGGACCGTCCTCGGCTTCAACGGCACCACGGAATGGGCGCTCGACTCCGTCTCCCTGGAGGACTCGCTCTGGCTGCCGCGGGAGGACCAGCTGCGCGAGCTCCTCCGCGGGACCTTCCGCTCCCTCCGTCGCCTCGCCGAGCCGGAGACGCGGTTCGCCGTCGAGGTCGAGCTCGGCGGCCGGGCGCGGACCTTCGAGGACGCGGCGGCCGAGAACGCCTACGCGGAGGCGCTGCTCGCGCTGGTCAGCTCGGTCGCGGTCGACCTCGACGACGTGGACGAGCTGGACGCGGCCGACGAGCCCGACCGGGCGGCCGAGCGGGCCTGAGGCTCCGTCCGACCCCGACCCTCCGCATCCGGCGGGGCTAGGACGCCGCCTTCTCCGCCGCCGCAGTCTTCTTCGGGGTCCGCTTCTTCGCAGGCGCGTCGGCGCCCTTCTCCGTGTCGGCCTTCTTCGCCGCGGGCTTCTTCTTCGCGGCGGTCGTCGCCGGAGCCTTCGCCGCCTTCTTCGGGGCGGGCTTCGTCGCGGCCTTCTTCTCGGCGGGAGCCTCCTCCGCCGGCGTCCCCTTCGCCCCGCGGCTGCGCTCGACCGAGCGCTTGAGCGCCTCCATCAGGTCGAGCACCTCGCCGCCGCCCTCCTCCTCCGGCGCCTCGCCGAAGGTCGCGGCGGTGTCGAGGGCGTCGCCCTGCTCGATCTTGGCGTCGATCAGCGTGCGCAGCTCCTCCTGGTACGCGTCGTGGAACTTCGCGGCGTCGAAGTCCTCGGAGTAGGAGTCGACCAGGTGCGCCGACATCTCGAGCTCGCGCGCCGCGATCCGGGTGCTGCCCTCCAGCGACGGGAACTCGACCTCCCGTACCTCGTCCGCCCAGAGCAGGGTCTGCAGCATCAGAAGCTTGCCGCGCACGCGCAGCGCGGCGAGGCGGGTCTTCTGCCGCAGCGCGAACTCGACGATCGCGGTGCGGTCCGTCTGCTCGAGGGTGCGGCGCAGCAGGACGTAGGCCTTGGGGGAGGAGGAGTCGGGCTCCAGGATGTAGGCGCGGTCGAACATGATCGGGTCGACCTGCTCGCTGGGCACGAACTGCACGACGTCGATCTCGCGGTCGCGCTCCTCCGGCAGCGCCTTGAGCTCGTCCTTGGACAGGACCACGGTGCGCTCGCCGTCGTCGTAGGCCTTGTCGATGTGGTCGAAGGTGACGACCTCGCCGCAGATCTCGCACTTGCGCTGATACCGGATCCGTCCGCCGTCCTTGTCGTGGACCTGGTGCAGCGGGATGTCGTGGTCCTCGGTCGCGCTGTAGATCTTCACCGGCACGTTGACCAGGCCGAAGGTGATCGCGCCCTTCCAGATGGCTCGCATGCGCCCAGTGAACACCGTGTCCCCCGGCCGCCGGAAGCCCTGTCGGACGTGAGGGAGCCCCCGACCGTCGAAGGGACCCGCCGCAGCTCGACGGTCCGGGGTCCCCTCAGGGCGGAACGACGGAGCCGCCCGGTCGTCGCGGAGCGACGGCCGGACGGCTCCGGGGCGGTGGCGGCTAGGCGCGCTCGGCGCGCCGGCGGCGCAGCGCGGCGAGCAGGAGCCCGCCGACGCCGCCGGTGATCAGCAGTCCGCCGAGGCCCAGCGGCAGGCCGATGTCGGCGCCCGTCGAGGCCAGGGGCGGGCGGCCGCCGGGGTGCGGGGCCACGGCGGTCGGCGTGCTGCTCGGAGTGGGAGCGGCCGTCGGTGCGGTGGTGGGCGCGGTCGTCGGGGCGACGGTCGGCTGCGCGGTCGGAGCGACGGTCGGCTCGGCGGTCGGGGCCACGGTGGGCTCCGGCGTCGGGGTCGGCGTGGTCGGGTCCTTCTCGGCGTCGATCGCGGAGGTGTCCGCGGCGAACGAGGCGGTCACGAAGGCGATGGCCTTCGACGTGATGCCGAGCGCCTCCTGGTTGATGTTGTCGATGTCGTCGGCGGCGGAGTGGTAGTTCGGGTCGTGCGTGATGCCGGCGGTGCCGCCGAACAGCGCGACCTCCTCCTCCGTCTTGACGTCGTCAGCGCCGGTGAAGACGCCCGAGGACGGGATGCCGACCGAGATGAAGCCGTCGTAGTCGCTGCGGCCGTCGAACGCGGTGTCGATCCAGGGCTGGTCGATCGAGTCGAAGTAGTCGGTGAACGCCTTCTCGGTCGCGATCGAGCCGGCGGGCACGTCCACGGGGGCCTCGTAGGTGGACTGGTCCGCGTCGTAGACGGAGATCACGTAGTTCGGCGAGGCGACCATGTCGAAGTTCATGTAGGTCGCGATCTTCGAGGCGTCCTCCTCCGTCAGGGAGTCGACGTAGGTGTAGGAGCCGACCAGGCCCACCTCCTCGGCGCCCCACCAGGCGAAGCGGACCGCGTTGGTCGTGTCGCCCGCGGCGGCCAGCTGCACGGCTGTCTCGAGCAGCGTCGCGGACCCGGAGCCGTTGTCGTTGATGCCGGGGCCGGCGGGCACGCTGTCGAGGTGCGCGCCGAGCATGACCACGTTGTCGTGGTCGCCGCCCGGCGTCTCCGTGACGATGTTGAAGGTCTCCACCTCGGTCGTCGTCTGGTCAATGAGGACCGAGACGCTCGCGGGGAGCGACGCCAGCAGCGCCTGCCCCTCGGCCTGCGTGACGCCGACGCCGGGGACGGCGGCCTCGTCCTGTCCGCCGAACGTCCCGTTGAGGGCGTCGCTCGGCGCGTTGTCGTAGATGATGATCGCGGCGGCGCCGGCGGCACCGGCGGCGACCGACTTCTCGAGGAAGCTGCAGGAGCCGCGGCTGACGAGCGCGATCTTCCCGGTGGCGTCGAGGCCGGTCCAGGCGTCCGTGGTGCAGCCGAGCGGATCGACGGGGGCGATGAGCTCGCCGGTCACGCCGCCCTCGGGCGTCGACGGAGTGAACTCCATCGGTGTGCCGACGGCGCCGGTGCCGGTGGTCAGCGTGAACGCGTCGATCGTCTGCGTCGCGGTGGTGAAGTCCTGGCGCTGCGTCGTGTAGCCGGCGTCCGCGAGGACCTCCTCGACGTACGCGCCGCTCAGCTCGTAGCCCGGAGTGCCGATCGCGCGGGTGCCGCCGTTGGCGTCCGCGATCGCCTGGAGCGCCTCCAGGTGGGTCATGATGCCGTCGACCGTGACGGTGTCGGCGAAGTCGACCGGCTCGACGGCGCTCGCCGTCGGCGCGAAGGCGAAGCCGGCGACGAGGGCGCCCGCTCCGATCATCGCGCTCGAGCCGATCAGCGAGCGGCGTCGGCGGCCGCTCGGGGTGTTCGTGGTGGTTCGCGCCACTGGGGCTCCCTCTCCTCGAGAACGGGCCGCCGCGTCGGTGGCCCCGACGCGCACCTCCCGAAGACTGGGAGGGGATCGCGTCCTCTGCGAGGATATTCACAGGAAACGGTGCGGCCCAGTCCCCCCTGCCAGATTTCATCCGGACGAAACACGGACCGGGCCGGCGGGTCGGTCAGGCCGTCGCCGGGCTCTCGGCCCACTCGCGGAGCATCGCGAGCGTCTCCTCCGGACGGTCGCGGTGGGGGCTGTGACCTGCGCCCGCCACGACCGCGTACCGGATGCGCGGATTCGCGCGCAGCACCAGGGCGGCGAGGGAGGGAGGGAGCAGCGTCTCGACCTGCGGGTCGCCGGCCAGCACGAGGACCGGCGGGCGGAGGCGCGGCAGGTCCGCCAGCAGGTCCCACGGGTCGTTGTCGTCGATCGTCGCGGCGACCGCGGCCGGATCGGCGGCCCGCACCGCGGCGAGCTTCTCGGCCCGGTCCCGCTCGTCCCAGAGCGGCTGCGCGACAGCGAGCTCCTCGGCCGAGACCGCGAGACCGGCGAGCTCGCCCGCGCGGACGGCGGCCCGCTGCTCCGGGGCGAGCCGGAGCACCGGGTCCAGCAGCGCCAGACGCCCCGCCCAGCCGGAGTCGCGGGCGGCGGCGCGCACCGCGACCGCTCCGCCGAGCGAGTGCCCGACGACGAGGTCGAACGGTCCCCGCGCGAGGGCGTCGTCGGCGTAGGCGTCGTGGCGGGAGGAGCCGCCGCGCGGCCCGTCGCCGTGTCCGCGCAGGTCGGGAGCGGAGACGCTCCAGCCCGCCGCGGTCAGCTCGCGGCTCAGCCGCCACCAGGTGCGGCCCGAGCCGCCCAGGCCGTGCAGGAGCAGGACCCTGCCCGCCGTCATCGCCGGAGCCTCAGTCGAAGCGCGGGTCGCGCCCGGTGCGCTCACCGGTCGCGAGCCCGGCGATCGCGGCGAGGTCCTCGTCGTCGAGGGCGAAGCCGAAGACGTCCAGGTTCTCGCGGATCCGCTCCGGCGTCACCGACTTCGGGATCACGACGACGCCGAGCTGCACGTGCCAGCGCAGCACCGCCTGCGCCGGCGAGACGCCGTGCTTCGCGGCGACGCGGGCCAGGGCCGGCTCGTCGAGGAGGCGCCCGCGGGCCAGCGGCGACCACGCCTCGGTGACGATCCCGTGGGCGGCGTCGAAGGTGCGCAGCTCCTCCTGGGGCAGCCGCGGGTGCAGCTCGACCTGGTTGATCGCCGGCACCACTCCCGTCTCGTCGAGCAGGCGCTGCACGTGCTCCTCGGCGAAGTTCGAGACGCCGATCGAGCGGGCCCGCCCCTCGCTCTGCAGGCGCTCGAGGGCGCGGTAGGTGTCGACGTAGCGGTCGCGCGAGGGGATCGGCCAGTGCACGAGGTAGAGGTCGACGTAGTCGGTGCCGAGCAGCTCGAGGCTCCGGTCGAAGGCGGCGAGCGTCTCGTCGAAGCCGTGGTCGTCGTTCCAGACCTTGGTCGTCACGAAGACCTGCTCGCGGGGGAGGCCGCTCGCGCGGATCCCCTCGCCGACTCCGCGCTCGTTGCCGTAGAGGGTGGCGGTGTCGACGTGCCGGTAGCCGGCCTCCAGGGCGACGGCGACCGCGCGGGCCGCCTCCTCGTCGCCGATCTTGTAGACGCCGAGCCCGAGCTGGGGGATCGCGCGGCCGTCGTTGAGGGGGATCAGGGGGACGCTCATGCCTCCCATGCTGGCACGCGCCTCAGACGCTCCAGTCGAGCTCGCCGTGCGGTCCCACGTGCACGTCGTCCTCGATCAGCGCCGCGAGACCGGCCACCCCGAAGAGGAGGCGCCGCTCGGCGCGCTCCGCGTCGCTGCGCTCGTCGATGCCGCGCGCGGCGAAGTACACGTCGTGGCCCGCCTGCAGGCCCTCGACGCCGAGCCGGCCGCGGAGCGCGCGCACGGGGCGCCGGCCGATGCCGAGTCCGCGCCAGAGGGAGCCCGTCTCGAGGACCACCGCCGTCTCGGAGGCGACGACCCCGTGCTGCTCGCGGTGCGCGGTGAGCTGCCACCCGTAGCCGAGGTGGTGCAGGCGGGTCGAGTGCGGGCCGCGCCAGGCGTGCGAGGACTCCTCGCGGCGGAAGTAGACGGGACTCGGGCGGAAGGACCCCTGCCAGAGCGCGGCGGCGAGCTCCGTGCACCACTCCGGGGTCTCCGGATCGGACCAGGGGTCGAGGAGGTCGGTCCGGGCGGCGGCGCGCCGGTGCTCGCGCACCAGCTCCTCCGCGTCCTCCCGCAGTCCCATGCCGTCCCCTCGTCGTCGTGGGCCTTCACCCTAGGGTGTCCGACAGGCGCCGGACAACCGGGGTGGCGGCCTAGGAGGGCAGCGTGACCGGCTCGGTGTCGGGCAGCGGGCTGGCGTCGCGCCCGCGGAGATCCGGGTGGTACCGGCGGCCGAGCAGGGGCACCAGGAAGCCGACCAGGGCGAAGGCAGCGGCGACGACGATGGCGGCGGTCGGCCCGGCCTGGTCGATCTGCACGCCGGCGATCGCGGAGCCCAGCGCCGCGCCGATCAGCTGACCGGTGCCGACCCAGCCGTAGGCCTCCGCCGTGTCCGAGAAGCGCACGCTCGAGGCGGTGATCGCGAACAGAGCCGCGAGAGCGGGGGCGATGCCGATGCCGGCGAGGAACAGCGTGACGCACAGCCACCAGAAGTCGGTCGAGACCGCCGCCAGACCCATGCCGACCGTGACGATCAGCATCCGCCGCGCGGTCGCCCACCGGCTGATCGGGATGTGGCCGAGGGCGAGGCCGCCGACCAGGGAGCCCGCCGCGAACACGGCGAGCACGACGCCCGACTCGACTCCGCCCTCGCCGAACACCGCGACGACGCCCGCCTCGACCGCCGAGCAGGCGCCGATCAGGAGGAAGCCGACGACCGTGGCCAGCAGCACCGGGGGCTTCGTGAGCACCACGCCGAGGCGGCGCTTCGAGCGCGGGATGCGGACGCGGCCCACCTCGGGCGAGGCGATGAACCAGATCCCGCCGCCGATCAGGAACGCGGCGGCGGTCAGGATGCCCGCGACCGTCGACACCTGGATCGACACGAGCGTCGCCAGCACCGGGCCGAGCACCCAGATGATCTCCTGCGCGGAGGCGTCGAGCGAGAAGAGCGGGGTCAGCTGCGAGCTGGTGACCATCTTGGGGTAGATGGTCCGCACGGCCGGCTGCACCGGCGGCATGCTCAGGCCGGCGACGAACCCGATCACGACGAACTGCCACACCTCGAGCGGGAGCACGGCCATCGCGATGATCGCGCCCGCGCAGACCACGAGGGTGATCGTCAGCACGCGGCGCATCCCGAGCCGCCCCATCAGGCGGCTGGTCAGCGGCCCGGCGATGGCCTGCCCGATCGACATCGAGCCGAGCACCAGGCCGGCGGCGGCGTAGGAGTGGTGCACCCGCTCCACGTGCAGGAGGAACGCCAGCGAGAGCATCCCGAACGGGAAGCGCGCGGTCAGCTGCGCGAGGATGATGCGCCCCACCCCGGGGGTCTTCAGGAGATCGGTGTAGCTGCCCACCGGACGACACTAGCGCTCCGGAGGGGACTGCGGTTCGTCGAGGGAGACCGCTGCCCGAGGGTCCCTCGACGGGTCGCGGTTCCCTCGGCGGAGGGGCGCGTCAGCCGGCCAGCACCTTGCGGATCCGCTGCAGCGACACGCTCTCGGCGGTGCCGAGCGACTGCGCGAAGAAGCTCACCCGCAGCTCCTCGATCATCCAGCGGGCGCGCGCGATCCGCTCCGGGGCGTGCGCGGGCAGCGGCACGACGCCGCCTGCCGAGCGGTAGAGCTCCTGGGCCGCCTGCACCTCGTTCAGCCAGACGCGGTCGCGCCCGACGTTCTCGGCGATCTTGCCGAAGCGCTCGGTGATCCCGCCGAGGTAGCGCGGGAGGTGCCGCAGCCGCTCCACTCCGGTCGCCGAGACGAAGCCCGGGTAGACCAGGCCGGAGAGCTGCTCCCGCGCATCCGTGAGGGCGGGCAGGAGCGCCATGCTCGTCGAGGCCTTGAGCGCCTTCTCGACGCCCCGGGCGGTGGTGAGGATCGTCGTGACCGTCTTCACGGTCTCGAACATCGCGTCCATGACGCTCGCCGAGACCCGGTCGCGCACGGCGTCGAACTCGGCGCGGAGGAAGAGCATCCCGTCGGGCTTCATCCGCCAGAGGACCGCGTCGACGCAGGCGAGCAGGCAGTCGGTGAAGAGCGCGGTCGTGTTCTGGTACGGGCTCTGCGCGAGCACGAGCTTCTCGTTCGAGGTGAGGTGCTGCTGCACGTAGGCGACGGGGCTCGGCGTCGCGAGCAGGAGGAGGCGGCGCACGCCTCTCGGGTGCTCGCGCGCCTGGTCCTCGGCCGTGGCGAGCAGGCGGATCGAGACCGAGTCGCCGTCGTCGATCAGGGCGGGGTAGGCGCGGATGGTGTTCCCGCCCTGCCGGGTGTCGGTGACGCGGGGCAGCTCCGGCATGTCCCAGGTCCTCAGGCCCCGGCGCTCGAGCGCGTCGGGGACCCGGGCCTCGACCACGCGGGCGACCTCGTCGCGGACCCGGCCGCGCAGGCGCTCGGCCAGCGGGGCGAGCTCCTTGCCGGCGGCGACCGTGCGCCCCCGCTCGTCGGCGACGGCGAAGGTGACCCGCAGGTGCGAGGGGATGCGCTCGAGGTCGAAGTCCTCGGGCTGCACCACCACGCCGGCCTCGCGGCGGATCGCTCCGGCCAGGGTCGCCGCGAACGACTCCGTCGGCGGGTTCGGCACGTCGTGCGGCAGGAACGCGGTGAGCTTGCGCGCCCAGTCGTTCGCGGGCACCACGTTCCGGCGCAGGTGCTTGGGCAGCGCCTTGATCATCGCGGTGACCAGCTCGGCCCGGAGTCCCGGCACCAGCCAGTCGAAGCCGAGGGGCGTCACGCGGGGCAGGAGCGCGAGCGGCACGTGCACCGTCACTCCGTCCTCCTCCGTCCCCGGCTCGAACCGGTACGAGAGGCGGAAGCGCTGGTCGGCCTGGCGCCACTGCGTGGGGAACGCGGTCTCGTCGATCTGCTCCGCGTCCTCGGGGAGGAGCGTCTCCTGCGTCATCGTCAGCAGATCGGGCTCGTCATGCTGGGTCGTCCGCCACCAGGAGTCGAACGAGCGCACCGAGGTGATGTCGCGGGGGAGCCGGCGGTCGTAGAAGTCGAACACGGCCTCGTCATCGACGAGCAGGTCGCGGCGGCGCGTGCGCTCCTCCAGCCGCTCGAGCTCGGCCCGCAGGGCCCGGTTCTTGCGGTCGAAGGCGTGGCGCGACTCCCACTCGCCCTCGACGAGGGCGTGCCGGATGAACAGCTCGCGGGCGTACGAGGCGTCGATCCGCGAGAACTGGACGCGGCGGCGGGCGATGATCGGCACGCCGTAGAGCGTGACCTTCTCGTAGGCGACGGCCGCGCCCTGCGACTTCTCCCAGTGCGGCTCGCTGAACTGCCGCTTCACGAGGTCGCCCGCGATCGCCTCGGCCCAGGCCGGATCGATCGCGGCGTTCGAGCGGGCGAAGAGGCGGCTGGTCTCGACCAGCTCGGCGCTCATCACCGCGTCGGGGAGCTTCTTGGCCAGGGCGCTGCCGGGGAAGATCGAGAACTTCGCGTTGCGGGCGCCGATGTACTGCACGTTCTGGCGCTCGCGGCTCTTCGCCGCGCGCTGCGCCTGCTGCGAGGTGGTGTCCTTGATGCCCAGGTGCGAGAGCAGGCCGGCCAGGAGGCTCCGGTGGATCCCGTCGGGGTCGACCTTCGGCTCGCCAAGCTCGAGCTTGAGGGGGCGCGCGAGCTGGCGCAGCTGGCGGAACACGTCCTGCCACTCGCGCACGCGCAGGTAGTTGAGGTACTCGGCCTTGCACAGGCGCCGGAAGGCGCTCGAGGAGAGCTCCTCCTGCTTCTCCTCCACGTAGTTCCAGAGGTTCAGCAGGGTGAGGAAGTCGCTGGTGGGATCGACGAAGCGCGCGTGCTGCTGGTCGGCCTGCGCGCGGCGCTCGAGAGGGCGCTCGCGGACGTCCTGGATCGTGAGGCCCGCGACGATCGCCATCACCTCGCGGCTGACGCCGTGGCGGCGCGACTCGATCACCATCCGGCCGAAGCGCGGATCGATGGGGAGCCGCGCGAGGTCGCGCCCGATGCGCGTGAGCTGCGGCGCGGCCTCCGCCCCCTTGCGCGGGACGCCGCTCGAGTGCGCGCTCGGCGGCGTGCCGCGTACCGGAGCGGCGTCTCGTGGAGCAGCGGAGGGGGAGCCGGGGACGCGGAGGGCGCCGAGCTCCGTGAGCAGGTCGAGGCCGTCCTTGATGCCGCGGGAGTCGGGCGGAGTGAGGAACGGGAACGAGGCGATGTCGCCCAGTCCGAGCGAGATCATCTGCAGGATGACCGCGGCCAGGCCCGTGCGCAGGATCTCGGGATCGGTGTACTCGGGGCGGCGGAGGTAGTCCTCCTCGGAGTAGAGGCGGATCGCGATGCCCGCGCTGGTGCGGCCCGAGCGGCCGGAGCGCTGGTTCGCGGAGGCCTGCGACACCGCCTCGATCGGCAGCCGCTGCACCTTCGAGCGCGCGCTGTAGCGCGAGATGCGGGCCGTGCCGCCGTCGATCACGTAGCGGATCCCGGGGACGGTGAGACTCGTCTCCGCCACGTTGGTCGCGAGCACGACACGACGGCGGACGCCGGGGGTGCGCCCCTTCTCGAAGACGCGGTGCTGATCGGCCGCCGACAGGCGCCCGTAGAGGGGGAGCACCTCGGTGCCCGGCAGATTCCGGCCCCGGATGGCGTCCTCGGCGTCGCGGATCTCGTTCTCGCCCGAGAGGAACACCAGGACGTCGCCCGGATCCTCGCGCGCCAGCTCGGCCAGGGCGTCGGCGATGCCGGTCATCAGGTCGCGGCTGCCGCTCGTCGCGTCGGGGACGTCGGTGTCGTCGTCCTCCTCCGGCTCCTCGGCGACCAGCGGGCGGTAGCGGATCTCGACCGGGTAGGTGCGGCCGGAGACCTCGATGATCGGCGCGGGCTCGCCGGCGGCGTCGGCGAAGTGGGCCGCGAAGCTCTGCGGGTCGATCGTCGCCGAGGTGATGATCACCTTCAGGTCGGGGCGCTGCGGCAGCAGGCGGTGCAGGTAGCCCAGGAGGAAGTCGATGTTGAGGCTGCGCTCGTGCGCCTCGTCGATGATGATCGTGTCGTACCGGCTGAGCATCCGGTCGTGGTTCATCTCGTTGAGCAGGATGCCGTCGGTCATCAGCTTGATCCGCGTCGAGGCGGACGCCTTGTCGGTGAACCGGACCTGGTAGCCGACCAGCCCGCCGACCTCGTCGTCGAGCTCCTCCGCGATGCGCTCGGCGATGGTGCGCGCGGCGATGCGCCGGGGCTGCGTGTGCGCGATGCTCTCGCGGCCGAGCTCCAGGCAGATCTTCGGCAGCTGGGTCGTCTTGCCCGATCCGGTCGCGCCGGCGACGATGACCACCTGGTGGTCGCGGATCGCGGCGGCGATGTCGTCGCGCCGCGCCGACACGGGGAGTTCGGGCGGGTAGCGGATGCTGAGCACGTCTGACATGAGCCCTCCATCCTACGCCGCGTGCGACAATGCCCTGTCTCGTGAAACATCGCGGGCCACCCTGCCCGGTCGGGCGCTCCGGCGCCGGTCGACTGCGGCGCACGATCCCGTGGAGCACCCCGATGAATCCGCAGTCCCTGCTGGTCGTGCTGAACATCGTGCTGCTGCTCTTCGCGATCCGGGGCGTGCTGTCGAACCCGAGGCTCTCGAAGGTCGCGAAGGTCTCCTGGGTGGCGTTCATCGTGATCGCGCCGTTCATCGGCAGCCTCGCCTACCTGGCGGTGGGCCGTCGCGGCGGGAGCGGCGGAAGCGGCACGGTCGTGCGCGGCACGGAGCGGCCGTCGGGCTGGTTCTTCGAGCGCTGAGCGGCCGGGCGGCCGGGCGGCGGGGGAGATCCGCGGACGTCGGCGCCCCGCGGACCTCCTGACCCTCCGTCCCGCGGCAACCCCCTCACCGCAGGCTCCGCCCGCGTCTAGCGTGGAGCGCATGGCCGATCGTCTGCGCTCCAGTGTCAGCCCCTACCTCCGCTCGCACGCGGACAATCCGGTCGACTGGTTCCCCTGGGGCGAGGAGGCGTTCGCCGAGGCGGTGCGCCGCGACGTCCCGGTGATGGTGTCCATCGGCTACTCCACCTGCCACTGGTGCCACGTGATGGCGCGGGAGTCGTTCTCGGATCCGGTGCTCGCCGCGCGGCTGAACGCGGACTTCGTCGCGGTGAAGGTCGACCGCGAGGAGCACCCGGACGTCGACACGGCCTACCTGACGGCCGCGAGCGCGTTCACCCGGCAGCTCGGCTGGCCGCTGACGGCCTTCGCCACCCCCGCCGGCGAGACCTTCTTCGCCGGCACCTACTTCCCGCCGCGCGCCGTCGGCGGCGTGCCCGCCTTCTCCGACGTCCTCGACGCGGTCTCGGAGGCGTGGCGGCTGCGGCGCGACGAGGTGCAGGCGACGGCGGGCGGCCTCGCCGCGGCCCTGCGCGAGGCGACCGCGGCGCTGCCCGCCGATGCCGCACTGCCCGGCGACGCCGAGCTCGACGGCGCCGTCCGCGCACTCGCGGACGAGGAGGACCGGGTGCACGGCGGCTTCGGCGGCGCCCCGAAGTTCCCGGTGGCCCCCGTGCTCGGGTTCCTGGCCTCGCGGCCCTCGGGAGCGGCGCTCGCCGAGCGCACGCTGCTCGCGCTGGCCGCGTCCCCTCTCCGCGACCGCGACGGGGGCTTCTTCCGCTACGCGACGCAGGCCGACTGGAGCGATCCGCACTACGAGCGGATGCTGTACGACAACGCGCAGCTGCTGGACGTCGCGGCCGTCCTGCTCGGGCACGACGGCGCCCGGGTGGAGGAGCTGACCGGGATCGCGGAGGGCGTCGCCGCGTTCCTCCTGATCACTCTCGAGCGGCCGGGCGGCGGCTTCGCGTCGGCGCAGGACTCGGAGAGCATCGTCGACGGTCAGCGCTCGGAGGGCGGCTACTACCTCGCCGAGGACCGGTCCCGCCTCGCGCCACCCGCTCTCGACGAGAAGGTCGTCACCGGCTGGAACGGCCTGGCGATCCGCGCGCTCGCCCGCGCCGGACGCGTGCTCGGACGGGAGGAGTGGATCGACGCCGCCCGGCGCGCGGCGGACGCGGTGCTGCAGCGGCACCTCGTCGACGGCCGCGTCGCGGTGCGCGCCTCCCTCGACGGTGCCGTCTCCGCGGCCCGCCCGGCGCTGGAGGACCTCGGGATGCTGGCCGGCGGGCTCCTCGAGCTCGCCCTGGCGGAGGGCCGCCCGCGCTACGCGGTCGCGGCGCGCACCCTGATCGACGGCGCGCTCGACGCGGCCGATGGCCCGCTGCCGTTCGCGCTGCCCGGGGGAGGGGACCCGGCGCTGACCGCGCGGGGACTCCTGCTCGCGGCCGATGCCTCCGAGGGCGCCTACCCCTCCGGCCTGTCGGCGACGGCGGACGCGGCGCACGAGCTGTACCTGCTCACCGGATCGCAGCGCTACCGGGAGGCGGCCGAGGCGGTCGTCGCCTCGATCGCTCCGGGCGCGGTCCGCCGGCCGATGGGCTTCGGCGCCGTGCTCGGGCTCGCTTCGCGGCTGGCTCGCCCGGTGCGGCAGCTGGTCGTCGTGGGCCCCGGCGCGGCGGAGGCGGTGCAGGGCGCGCGGTCCGCCGGGATCGGCGTGCTGGTCGGCGTGTCCGACGAGGGCGCCCGGGACTGGGCGGACGCGGGCTTCGAGCTGTTCGAGGGGCGGATCTCGCGGGAGGGGCTGCCGACCGCCTACTCCTGCGAGGCCTTCGTCTGCGCCCTTCCGACGACCCGCCTCCCGGAGGAGCTGCTCACGCGGCCGTGACCACCAGTGGCGCCGCGGGGTCGGCGGCCCACTCGTTGAGCGAGCCGTCGTAGACGACCGCCGTGTGGACTCCGAGCACCGCCAGTGCGAGTGCATCGGCCGTCGCGGCGATCCCGCCCCCGCAGTAGAGGACGATCCGCTCGGCCTGGAGAGCGTCTCCGAACAGCGACCGCAGCCGCTCCGGCGGCAGGAGCGTGTTGTCGGCGCGGTCGACGAGCCTCCCGGCGGGGACGCTCCGCGAGCCCGGCAGGTGTCCGAGGCGGGGTCGGCGCCCCTCCTCCCCGGTGAACTCCTTCGGCGGGACCGCGCAGACCAGCGCCCCGGGAGCCTCGCCGCGCACGACGCTCTCGACGCCGGCCTTGTCGATCCAGAGCGGCCGCTCCTCGCGCACGCTGATGCCACCGCTCACGGCGGGCTCGACATGCCCCGTCTCGATCGGGCGCTCCTCCCGCCGCCAGGCCGGGAGCCCGCCGTCGAGCACCGCGACGGCGTCGTGCCCGGCCGAGCGCAGCAGCCACCACAGGCGCGAGGCCCACTGGCCGACCGCGGAGTCGTACACGACGACCACCGAGTCGTCGTCGATGCCGAGCGCGGCGGTCGCGGCGGCGAAGCGCTCCGGGTCGAGCCGGGTGAAGGGCAGGGGAGCCGCCGGATCCGACAGCTGCTCGAGCAGGTCGCCGAACACGGCGCCGGGGACATGCCCCTCGAGGAGGTACTGCTCGTCGCCGCTGAGGTAGCCGGGCCGCCCGTCGAAGCCGGGCACGAGCAGCACGCTGGCGTCGACGACGACGAGGTGCTCGCGGCCGAGCTGGTCGGCGAGCCACTGGGTCGAGACGATCGGCCGGGCGAGGTACGGGGCGGAGGAGGTGCTCACCCGCCCCACGGTAGGCGCGACCGCCGACAGGCGCGCCCCCGTGCGTCACGCACGGTCACGGACGCCGCCGGGCGCTCAGCACTCGATGACGTTGACCGCGAGGCCGCCCTCGCTCGTCTCCTTGTACTTCGACGACATGTCGATGCCGGTCTGGCGCATCGTCTCGATGACCGCGTCGAGCGAGACGCGGTGGTCGCCGTCGCCGTGCAGCGCGAGGCGGGCCGCGCTCACGGCGGTGGAGGAGGCGATCGCGTTCCGCTCGATGCAGGGGATCTGCACGAGCCCGCCGACCGGGTCGCAGGTCAGTCCGAGGTGGTGCTCCATCGCGATCTCGGCCGCGTTCTCGACCTGGCGCGGACTGCCGCCGAGCACCGCGCAGAGCGCTCCGGCGGCCATCGCGCAGGCCGAGCCGACCTCGCCCTGGCAGCCCGCCTCCGCACCGGAGATCGAGGCTTTCGTCTTGCAGAGCGAGCCGATCGCGGTGGCGGTGAGGAGGAAGCGGCGCAGCCCCGCGCGGTCGGCGCCCGGGACGAAGCGGAGGTAGTAGTGCCCGACGGCGGGGATGATGCCCGCCGCTCCGTTCGTCGGAGCCGTCACGACGCGCCCGCCTGCGGCGTTCTCCTCGTTCACCGCGAGGGCGAAGGCGTGGAGCCACTCCACCGAGGTCGCGCGGGCGCGGTCGAGCGGATCCTCCTCGAAGGCCTCGAGCCGCTCGCGGAGCACCGAGGCCCGGCGGCGGACGCCCAGGCCGCCCGGCAGCACGCCGTCGGTCGCCAGGCCGTGCTCGACGCAGGCGGCCATGGCGTCCCAGATCGCGTCGAGGCGGGCGTCGATGTCGACCCCGGGGTGCAGAGCGCGCTCGTTCGCGGCGGCGATCTCGGCGATGCCGGAGCGGGTCCGATCGCAGGTCGCCAGCAGGTCGAGCCCGGAGACGAAGGGGTAGGGGTGCGGGGCCAGCGCAGCCAGCTCGGCGCGCTCGCCCGCGCGCCGGATGAAGCCGCCGCCGATCGAGTAGTAGGTCTCCTCCCACACCGGCAGCGGGTCGTCTCCGACCCAGACGCTGAAGGTGAGGGCGTTCGGGTGCTCCGGCAGCCTCGTGCGCGGCTCGAAGACGACGTCGTCGCGCGTCATCGCGAGGCGCTGCTCGCCGGCCAGGAGGATCGTCCCCTCCGCGTCGAGGCGCTGCCAGGCCCCGCGCACCAGCGCCGGGTCGCACGTCTCGGGGTCGAGGCCGGCGAGACCGGCGACCACCGCGTCGGGGGTGCCGTGGCCGATCCCGGTGGAGCCGAGCGAGCCGTAGAGGGTGCAGCCCACCCGGCTCACACGGCCGAGGAGCCCGGCGTCGCGGATCCGCTCGGCGAGGGCGAGGGCGGCGCGCATCGGCCCGACGGTGTGCGAGCTGGACGGGCCGATCCCCACGCTGAACAGGTCGAGGACGGAGACGTAGGCGCTCATCCACCGAGACTACGCCGGGGCCGGCGGAGTGCGCCGCCCGAGCCGCGCCCGCGTCGAGGAGCCACGGAGATCCGGCGTCGACGAGGGTCTGCGGCGGGTCAGCGCAGCGTCTTGCGCGCCGAGATCTGGCCGGTGTCGAAGCCGAGCAGGTGCAGGCCGCCGTGGAAGCGGGCGTGCTCGACCTTGATGCAGCGGTCCATCACGACGGTCAGGCCCTTCGACTCGCCGTACTCGGCCGCCTCCTGGTTCCAGATCCCCAGCTGCACCCAGACCGTGGGCGCGCCGACGGCGAGGACGTCGTCGATCACGGCGGGGATGTCGCTCGCCTTGCGGAACACGTCGACGATGTCGGGCACGACCGGGAGCTCGGCGAGACTGCGGTAGACCGGCTGCCCCAGGATCTCGGTGGCGTTCGGGTTCACGAAGTAGAGCTCGTAGTCGCTCGACTGCTGCAGGTAGGTGGCGACGAAGTAGGAGGAGCGGGCCGGGTTCGGCGAGGCGCCGACGATCGCCACGGTCCTCGCGCGGCGGAGGATGTCGAGTCGCCTGCGGGCGTCGGGGCCCACCCAGGTGCGCTGCGAGCGCAGCATCTTCGCCAGCGGCGAGTTCGCCGGGACCGAGCAGCTCAGCCCGTTGGACAGCTGGACGACCGTGTCGGCGGTGTCGGTGGTGCTCATGCTCAGACCTCCACGGCCGGGGTGTGCAGGGTGGTGGTCGTGTCCTCGGGGAGCTCGGTCGGAGCGTCGGGGGTGCCGTGCTCCTCGACCGCGCGGGCGAGCGCCTGGTCGAGATCGTAGATGATGTCGTCCGCGTCCTCGATGCCGACGGAGAGGCGGACGAGTCCGGGGAGGACGCCCGCGTGGAGGAGCTGGTCCTCGGTGAGCTGGGCGTGGGTGGTCGAGGCGGGGTGGATCACCAGCGTCTTGGCGTCGCCGATGTTGGCGAGGTGGCTGGCGAGGTCGACCGATTCGATGAAGATCTGGCCGACGGCGCGGCCGCCCTTGACCACGAAGCTGAAGACCGAGCCCGGTCCCTTCGGCAGGTACTTCTGCGCGCGGTCGTGGTGCGGGTGCGCGGGCAGCCCGGCCCAGTAGACCGCCTCGATGCGGGGGTCGGCGTCGAGCCACTCGGCGACGCGGCGTGCGTTGTCGACGTGCGCCTGGATCCGGTACGGCAGCGTCTCGACGCCCTGGGCGAGCAGGAACGCGGAGTGCGGAGCGAGGACCGGCCCGATGTCGCGCAGCTGCTCCGCGCGCAGGCGCGTGAGGAAGCCGTACTCCCCGAAGTTGCCGTCCCACGACAGGTCTCCGTAGGAGGCGACCGGGTCGTGCAGCAGCGGGAACTTCTCGGGGGAGTAGTGGAAGCGCCCCGACTCGACGACGACGCCGCCGAGCGTGGTGCCGTGCCCTCCGAGGAACTTGGTGGCCGAGTGGATGACGATGTCGGCGCCCCACTCGATCGGGCGGACGAGGTAGGGCGTGGCGACCGTGGAGTCGATGATCAGCGGGATGCCGGCGGCGTGCGCGACCGCGGCGAGGCCCTCGATGTCGGCGATCTCGCCGGAGGGGTTCGCGATCGTCTCGGCGTAGAGCACCTTGGTCTTCTCGGTGATCGCCGCCGCGTAGTCGGCCGGATCGCTCGAGCGGACGAAGGTGGTGTCCACTCCGAAGCGGCGGAGCGTGACGTCGAGCTGGGTGATCGATCCGCCGTAGAGGTTGGCGGAGGACACCACGTGGTCGCCCGCGCCGACGAGCGCCGCGAAGGTGATGAACTGCGCCGAGAGCCCGGAGGCCGTGGCGACGGCGCCGAGGCCGCCCTCGAGGCTCGCGACGCGCTCCTCGAAGGAGGCGACCGTGGGGTTCGACAGGCGCGAGTAGACGTTGCCGTACTTCTGCAGCGCGAAGCGGGCCGCGGCGTCGGAGGTGTCGTCGAAGACGAAGGCGCTGGTCTGGTAGATCGGCAGAGCGCGGGCGCCCGTCACCGCGTCGGGGATGTTGCCCGCGTGGATCGCACGCGTCTTGAAGCCGTACTCACGATCTGCCATGCGATCGACGCTAGCGGGAGCCGCCGACACCGCCGCGCTGGAGCGACGCATCGCGTAACAGAGCGGCCCCGCAGTGCAGAGCGACCGTGCGCGACAGAGCGGTCGAGCGGATCGGAGCGCCGATCAGAGCGCCAGCTGCACCGCGGCCAGTCCCATCGCCGCGATCGCCGCCCACGACACCAGGGCGACGAGGAGAGCACGCCACCCCGTCGTCACGAGCGCGCGCACCCGGACGGCGCTGCCGAGCGCGAAGAGGGCCGCGGCGAGGAGCCAGGTCTGCGCGGTGTCGGCGGCGGCGAGCAGTCCCTCCGGCAGGGGGAGGAGCGTGCGCAGCAGCACCGCGGCGAGGAACCCGACCACGAACAGCGGCACGATCGCCGGGCGCGTCCCGCCGGTCCCGCCTCGGCGCCTCGTGACCGCCGCCGCCACCGCGACCATCGGCGCCAGCATGACCACTCGGGTGAGCTTCACCACGACCGCCACGGCCAGCGCCGACGCACCGGCCACCTGGGCCGTCGCCACCACCTGGCCCACGTCGTGGACCGAGGCGCCGACCCAGTGCCCGAACTGCACGTCGGAGAGCCCGAGCGGCTGCTGCAGGGCGGGGAGCACCGCGATCGCGAGCGTGCCGCAGAGCGTCACCAGCGCGACCGGCGTCGCCTGCTCCTGCTCCTTCGCCCGGGTCGCTCCGGCCATCGCGCCGATCGCCGAGGCCCCGCAGATCGAGAAGCCCGCCGCGAGCAGCAGCGGCTCCTGCCCGGGCAGCCGGAGCGCCCAGCCCAGCGCCCAGGTCAGGCCGAAGGTGGCCAGGACGATCCCGACCACGACCAGGATCGCGCCCCAGCCCAGCGCAGCGATGTCGATCAGCGAGAGCTTCAGCCCGAGCAGGACGATGCCGGCGCGCATCAGCGAGCGGGACGAGAACTTCAGGCCCGGCGCCAGCGCCCCGCTCAGCAGGGGGCGCGCCGCGGGCAGCTGCGCCACGAGGATCCCGAGCGCGACCGCCGCGGTCAGCATCGGCACTGCCGGCACCGTCGCGTGCAGCAGGGCCGCGATCACCGCCGCGACCGCGCAGGCCGCGACTCCCGGGCCCAGCCGCCGGATCAGACCCACGAGGGCAGCCACATGTGGGCCTGCCAGAAGGCGAAGGACGTCTGCGCGCCGATCCAGAGCGGCAGGAAGTAGGCCGTCAGCGCCGCCGCCGCCACCGCGAAGACGAGCACCACGAGGACGCCCCGGGTGCGCCGCCTCCGCTCGTCGCCCGGACTCCCGATCACGATCCCGGCCGTCAGCGCCAGCGCCAGCATCATGTAGGGCTCGAAGACGACGCAGTAGAACTGGAACACCGTTCGGTCGAGGTAGAGCAGCCACGGCAGGTAGCCCGCCACGATCCCCATCAGCACGAAGCCGGCGCGCCACTCCCGGTACCGCGCGAGCCGGTAGAGGAGGTACACCAGCGCCAGGACTCCGGCGTACCAGATGAGCGGATTGGCGACCGAGGTGATCGCCTCGTCGCAGCGTGCGGCGGTGCAGCCGTCGACGCCCGTCGCCTGGTCGACGAAGTACATGCTGGTCGGTCGGAGCATGAGCAGCCAGGTGAGCGGGTTCGCCTCGTAGGGGTGCGAGGCCCGCAGGTTGATCGAGTAGTCGTACATCTGCACGTGGTAGTGCCAGAGGCTCTGCGCCCAGTCCGGCACCCACGCCAGAGCCCCGGTCCAGGCGTTGCCGGGGGCCTCCGACGCCCACTGCCGGGCCCATCCGCCGGAGGTGCGCAGCCAGCCCGTCCAGGTGACGAGGTAGGCGATCAGGGCGATCGGCACGACCAGGAGGAAGGTGACCGGACCCTGCTTGAGGATCGCGCCGCTGCCCCAGAACGGCACGCCCGCGCGGCGCCGCATCAGCGCGTCGACGACCACCGCGTACACGCCGAATGCCGCGAGGAAGTAGACGCCCGTCCACTTCACGCCCGCGGCCAGGCCGAAGAGCACGCCGGCCGCGAGCAGCCAGGGCCGCCACCACAGGACCGGCCCCCAGCTCGGCAGCGCTCCCGCCGCCACCTTCCGCGCCAGCTGCAGCTCGGCCCAGCGCCGGTCCAGCAGCACCCCCGCGACCCCGCAGAGCGCGACGAACATCAGGATCCCGTCCAGGAGCGACACCCGCGACATCACGATCGCGTGGCCGTCGAGCGCGAGCATCAGCCCCGCGAAGGAGGAGAGGAGGGTGGAGCGGAACAGGAGGCGGCCGATCACGATCACCAGCGCGACGGCGAGGATCCCCACGACGGCGGTCGCGACGCGCCAGCCGACGCTGTCGTCCGCGCCGAACACGCCCATCCCGAGCCCGATGATCCACTTGCCCAGCGGCGGATGCACCACGAAGGACGGCGCCCCCGTGAAGGTGTCCACGTCGCCGGCCGCGAAGCCGGGGTCCGGGTTCTCGGGCCAGGCGCCCTCGAACCCGAGGTTCCAGAGGGTCCAGGCGTCCTTCACGTAGAAGGTCTCGTCGAACACGAGCGAGCGCGGGTGGCCGAGGTTCCACAGCCGCAGCACCGCGGCCAGGGCGACCACCAGCAGCGGCAGTCCGAGCTCGTACAGCCGGCGGCGCGCGGGGGAGGCGGCGAGCCGGGCGTGCAGGTCGTCGAACCAGGAGCCGCGCGGCACGTCCGGGAGCGGGGTGCGCTCCCGCGGTGCGGACGCCTCGGCGGGCTCCACCGGGACCGAGCGCGCCGATCCCGCCGCGTCCAGGAGCAGGTCGTCGAAGTCGCGCTGCGGTCGGTCCGTCACCCGGCCATGCTAACGGGGCGCCTCCTCCCGGGACGGCGGCGATCCGCGGCGGGAGGCCCCGGACCCGGCCTGGGAGACTGGCGGCATGATCATCCTCGCCGGCACTCCCATCGGAAACCTCGGCGACGCCTCCCGCCGGCTCGTGGAGGCGCTGGGCTCCGCCCGCCACGTCGCCGCCGAGGACACGCGCGTGACCATCCAGCTGATGCGCGCCCTGGGTGTCGAGAACCGGCCCGCCCTCTACGCCCTGCACGACCACAACGAGCGCGAGCGCGCCGCCGAGCTGGTGGAGCTGGCCCGCGAGGAGGACCTGCTCGTGCTGAGCGACGCGGGCATGCCCACGGTCTCGGACCCGGGCTACCACCTGGTCGAGGCGGCGGTGGCGGCGGGAGTCGCGGTCACCGCGCTGCCCGGTCCCTCGGCGGTGCTCATGGCGCTCGCCGTGTCCGGGCTCCCGACGAATCGCTTCAGCTTCGAGGGGTTCCTGCCCCGCCGGCACGGCGAGCGGGTCTCGACCTTCCGGGCGCTCGTCGACGAGCGCCGCACCATGGTCTTCTTCGAGTCCCCGCACCGGATCGGCGACGCGCTCGCCGACCTGGTCGAGGCGATGGGCCCGGAGCGGCGCGTCGTCGTCTGCCGCGAGCTCACCAAGATGTTCGAGGAGGTCCGGCGCGGCACGGCGGCCGAGCTGGCCGAGTGGGCGGCCGACGGCCTGCGCGGCGAGATCTGCCTGGTCGTCGAGGGAGCCCCCGCGAGGGAGGCGTCGCTCGAGGACGCGCTGGCCGACGTGCTGGCCCGCGTCGAGGCCGGATCGCGGCTCAAGGAGGCGTCGGCCGAGGTCGCCGAGATCACGGGGCTCTCGCGCCGCGCTCTCTACGAGGCGGCGCTCGCCTCCCGCCGCGGCTGAGAGCTCCCTCCCAGACGGCGCCCGCGGCCGGTCGTCCACGGCCTCCGTCACACGCCGGGAGCGGTGCCGCGCGGTGAATAGGATGGTCGCCATGTCCGACGGCGCCTCCTTCTACCTCACGACCCCGATCTTCTACGTGAACGACGTCCCGCACATCGGGCACGCGTACACCGAGGTCGCCGCCGACGTGCTCACCCGCTGGCACCGCCAGGCGGGCGACGACACCTGGCTGCTGACCGGCACCGACGAGCACGGCCAGAAGATCCTCCGCACCGCCACCGCCAACGGCACGACCCCCCAGGAGTGGGCCGACCGCCTCGTGAGGACCGCCTGGCAGCCGCTGCTCGAGACCATCGACATCGCCAACGACGACTTCATCCGCACCACGGACGCGCGGCACGAGGTCAACGTCCAGAAGTTCCTGCAGAAGCTGTACGACGAGGACGCGATCTACACCGGCGAGTACGAGGGCTACTACTGCGTGGGCTGCGAGGAGTACAAGCAGCTGTCCGACCTCGAGGAGGGCACCGGCGACTACGCCGGCCAGTACGTCTGCAAGATCCACTCGAAGCCGGTCGAGCTGCTGAAGGAGAAGAACTACTTCTTCAAGATGAGCGAGTACACCGAGCGGCTGCTCGCGCTCTACGAGGAGCGTCCCGACTTCGTCCAGCCCGAGTCGGCGCGCAACGAGGTCGTGAGCTTCGTCCGCCAGGGCCTGGCCGACCTGTCGATCTCCCGCTCCAGCTTCGACTGGGGCGTGAAGGTCCCGTGGGACGACTCCCACGTGGTCTACGTCTGGTTCGACGCGCTGCTCAACTACATCACCGCGGTCGGCTACGGCCAGGACGAGGCGGAGTTCGAGCGCCGCTGGCCGGCGACCCACATCGTCGGCAAGGACATCCTGCGGTTCCACGCGGTGATCTGGCCCGCCATGCTCATGGCCGCGGGCCTCGAGGTCCCCCGGCAGGTGTTCGGCCACGGCTGGCTGCTGGTCGGCGGCGAGAAGATGTCGAAGTCGAAGCTCACCGGCATCGCGCCCGAGCAGATCACCGACACCTTCGGCTCCGACGCCTTCCGCTACTACTTCCTCCGGGCCATCACCTTCGGCCAGGACGGCTCGTTCTCGTGGGAGGACCTGTCGGCGCGCTACCAGTCCGAGCTCGCGAACGGCTTCGGCAACCTCGCCTCGCGGGTCGTCGCGATGCTGCACCGCTACTACGACGGCGTCGTGCCTGCGCCGGGCGAGCCGACCGAGGCGGAGGAGCGCGTGCAGCGCATCGTCGCCGAGGCCGCCGCGTCGGCCGACCGGTCGATCGACGCGCTCGCGATCCACGATGCGATCACCGCCGTGTGGAGCATCGTCGAGGAGCTCAACGGCTACATCACCGAGCAGGAGCCGTGGGCACTCGCCAAGCGCGAGGAGCGCGAGCGCCTCGGCACGGTGCTCTACACCGCGACGGAGGGGCTCCGCGCCCTGGCCGTGCTGCTCTCGCCGGTCGTGCCGCGCGCGACGGCGTCCCTCTGGGAGGCGCTCGGCGTGACGGAGTCGCTCGGCGCCCTCACCGCGCAGCCGATCCGCGAGGCGGGCCGGTGGGGGGTCCTCCCCGTCGGCACGACCGTCGGGACGCTCGCCGCGCTCTTCCCGCGCATCGAGGCTCCCGCGTCCTGACGGCCGCGCCTCGACCCGTGGACGGAGCAGCCGCGCGGCCTGGAGCCGCCGACGGAGGATCCGCAGGAGAGTGCCCGATGACCGTGATCCGCACGCGAGGGGCCGGGTGCGAGCGGTCCTCCGCTCCGGGGACGGCGGGGCGCTGATGACGCGCGAGGTCCTCGACGCTCTCGAGCAGGCGGCCGAGCTCACCCGGCGCCACGTCGGGCACCCGGAGCGCGCCGCCGCGCTCGCCCTGCGCCTGCACCGGGTGACCGCTCCGACCGAGCTCGTCTACACCCGGTTCCCGCCGACCCTCAGCCTGGTGCTGGCCGGCCGGAAGCGCTCGGTGGTCGGCGACTCCGACGAGCGGTGGGGCGCCGGCCGCTTCCTGATCACCCCCGTCGATCTGCCGGTGGTGGCGGCCGTCGTGGAGACCGGCGACCGCGGCGACTTCCTGTCGGCCAACTGGCGTCTCGACCCGCTCGTGGTGGCCGAGATCGCGGCGCTCGCCCCCCGGACGGCCCCGCGGGCTCCCGCCCCGCGGATCGGCACGGTCACGGAGGAGATGGCGGACTCGCTGCGCCGACTCTTCCGTCTGCTCGACGCCCCCGCCGACATCCCGGTGCTGGCCCCCGCGATCACGCGCGAGCTCGTGCTGCGGCTGCTGCAGACGGACCAGGCGCTCCGGCTGCTGGCCGCGTCCAGCACCGTCCGCTCGGAGGCCGTCTCCCGTGCGGTCGAGGCGATGAGCGCGTCGCTCTCGCGCGGCTGGACCCTCGGCGCGCTCGCCGCGGAGGCGGGCACCAGCGTGCCCACGCTCACCCGCCGCTTCCGCGAGCTGACCGGGATGTCGCCGTTGAGCTACCTGCGGCGGCTCCGCCTGGGGGAGGCCAGGAGACTGCTCCTGGTCCGGGGCGACACCGCCGCGCAGGCCGCGGCCGCGGTCGGCTACGCGAGCGCGTCGCACTTCGGGCGCGACTACCGCCGCGCCTACGAGACGACCCCCGCGGCCGACGCTGCGCTCCACCCCGGGCCGCTCGTCCAGATCCACTGAGCGGCGGGCGCTGTCGCGGGGACTCCGAGCGGCGCGTACCGCGGCGTCAGACGCGGGCGCCGACGATGCCTCCGTCGACGTCGAGCGTCGTGCCGTGGACGTACGAGGCCTCGTCCGAGACGAGCCAGCGCACGGCCAGGGCGATCTCGTCCGGACGTCCGGGCCGGCCGGCGGGGGCGGACGCGGTCATCTGCTCCAGGATCGCCGCGGCGTGCTCGTTGCCGGGCGTGAGAGTCGCGCCGGGCGCGACGGCGACCACGCGCACGCCGCTCGGGCCGTACTCGGCCGCCCACGCCCGCGTGAGGTGCTCCAGCGCCGCCTTGGTCGCGGGGTAGAGCGCGGTCCCGGGCGTTCCCACCCGTCCCATCCACGAGGTGATGTTGACGACCACTCCGCTCCCGCGCTCGGCCATGGCCGGGGCGATCGCCGCGACGAGCTGGTGCGGCACGCGGATGTTCGTGGTGAGGAGGGACTCGACATCGGCGTCGCTGAGGTCGGCGGTCGGCCCCACCGGGAACACTCCGGCGTTGTTGACGAGGACGTCGATCCGCCCGTCGAGGAGGGTCAGCGCCCGCTCGGCGACGGCGCGGGTCTCCTCCGGCGTGCCCGCGAGGTCGGCGACGAGCGCGGAGGCGGTGCCCCCGTCGGCGCGGATGCCGCGGACGACGGACCCGACCCGCTCGGGGTCGCGTCCGTGCACGAGGACGTGAGCGCCGGCCCCGGCGAGGCGGCGGGCGATGGCCGCGCCGATCCCGCTCGAGGATCCGGTGACGAGGGCGTGGCGCCCGGCGAGGGAGCCGGGTGCGGAGTGGGCGAGGAGCTCGGTGTCTGTCATGGCTCCAGCCTCCCGGCGGCGCGGGAGGCGGGCTGTCCCGATCCGATCGGGTGCTGACCCGATCCGCTCAGGGCGCCTCAGCGGCCGCCTCTCGGCCCTCGTCCACCCGGGACTCCGGCCCCCGCGAGCCCTCCCGGTAGCCTGGAGCGCATGACCGACAGCCAGCACGTCCGCTCCCGCGAGGCCTCGTCCGGCCGCGACCTGACGTACCCGCCGCTGCCCGAGGCGCTCGTCGTCCCCGTCTACGACAACCACACGCACCTCGAGATCGCCGACGGCCTCGAGCCGCTCGACCACCGCGAGCAGCTCGACCGGGCCTCCACCGTCGGGGTCCGCGGCGTCGTCCAGGTCGGCACGGACGTCGAGACGAGCCGCTGGTCGGCCGAGCAGGCGGCGAGCGAGCCGCGCATGCTGGCCGCCGTCGCGATCCACCCCAACGAGGCGCCCGAGCTGGAGCAGCGCGGCGAGCTCGACGCCGCCCTCGCCGTGATCGCCGAGCTGGCGGAGCAGCCGCGGGTGCGCGCCATCGGCGAGACCGGGCTCGACTTCTTCCGCACCGGCGAGAGCGGCCGCGCCGCGCAGTTCCGCTCCTTCGAGGAGCACATCCGCATCGCGAAGGAGCACGACCTCGCGCTGCAGATCCACGACCGCGACGCGCACCGCGAGGTCATCGAGACCCTGCGCCGCGTCGGCGCCCCCGAGCGCACCGTCTTCCACTGCTTCTCCGGGGACGCGGAGATGGCGCGGATGTGCACGGGCGAGGGCTGGTACCTCTCCTTCGCCGGCACCGTGACGTTCAAGAACGCCGAGCCGCTGCGGGAGGCGCTCGTCGCGACTCCTCGGCACCTCATCCTGGTCGAGACCGACGCGCCGTACCTCACTCCGTCGCCCTTCCGCGGCCGCCCGAACGCGCCCTACCTCCTCCCGCACACCCTGCGCTCGATGGCCGCGACCCTCGAGACCGACGTCGGCCACCTGGCCGCGACGATCGCCTCGAACACGGAGGCCGTGTACGGCGAGTGGGGCGGCGAGGTCGGCTCCGAGCCGACGGAGCCGGTCGGACCCCTCGCATGAGCGGCCGCCACGCCGCCGAGCCGACGGCCGCCGCGATCCCGCGCCTGCTGGGCCCGGCCGAGATCCGCGACCTCGCCGGCCTCCTCGACGTCACGCCGACCAAGAAGCTCGGCCAGAACTTCGTGCACGACGCCAACACGGTCCGCCGCATCGTCAAGCTCGCTCGGGTGCGCCCGGGGGAGACCGTCGTCGAGATCGGCCCCGGCCTCGGATCGCTGACCCTCGGCCTGCTCGAGGCGGGCGCGCAGGTCGTGGCCGTCGAGATCGACGGGCGCCTCGCCGAGCAGCTGCCGCGCACCGTCGAGCTGATGGCGCCGGGCGCCGATCTCGCGGTCGTGCACGCCGACGCGATGAAGGTGCTCGACCTGCCGGGGGATCCGGTCCGGCTCGTCGCCAACCTCCCGTACAACATCTCGGTGCCGGTGCTCCTGCACTTCCTCGAGCACTTCGCCAGCATCCGGTCCGGAGTGGTGATGGTGCAGTCCGAGGTCGGGCACCGGCTCGCCGCCGGTCCCGGCTCCAAGGTCTACGGCGGCCCGAGCGTCAAGGCGGCGTGGTTCGGCTCCTGGACGACGGGCGGCGCGGTCTCGCGTCAGATCTTCTGGCCGGTGCCGAACGTCGACAGCGTGCTCGTCGCGTTCGACCGCGGCGAGGAGCCGGGCGACGAGACCCTGCGCCGCGCCGTCTTCGCGGTCGTCGACGCGGCGTTCGCGCAGCGGAGGAAGATGCTCCGCCAGTCGCTCGCGACCCTCTTCGGCGACAGCGCCGCGGCGATCGTCGCGCTCGAGCGGGCCGGCGTCCCGCAGACCGCGCGCGGCGAGGAGCTGGACGTCGCCGCCTTCGTCCGCCTGGGCCGCGAGCTCGATCCGGCGCGGGTCCCCGTGCGCGGCGCGGCGGTGCCCGACGGGTCGCTGGCGGAGACCGACGGGGACGACGCGGACGGCGACGGGGAGCCCGCCCCGGGTGCGGACGAGGGCGCCTCCGCCACCCTGTAGCGTGGATGCATGGCCCACCGCGCGACGTCGAACCGGGTCCACGCGCGGGCGCCCGGCAAGATCAACGTGTTCCTCAAGGTCGGCGCCGTGCGCGACGACGGGTACCACGAGCTGGCCACCGCGTTCCAGTCGCTCTCCCTCTACGAGGACGTGTTCGCGGAGGAGGCGGCCGACTTCTCGGTCTCCTTCTCGGGCTCGATCGACACCTCCCGCCTGGCCGTCGACGGCTCCAACCTCGCGATCAAGGCGGCTCGGGCGCTCGCCCGGGCGACCGGCTACCGCGGCGGCGTGCACCTCGAGATCGAGAAGAACGTCCCCATCGCCGGCGGCATGGGCGGCGGCTCGGCCGACGCGGCCGCGACCCTGCTCGCCTGCGACGCGCTCTGGGGCACGGCCTGCACGAGGGAGCAGCTGCTCGGCATCGCCGCGAGCCTCGGCGCCGACGTCCCCTTCTCCTTCACCGGCGGCACCGCGATCGGGGTCGGCCGAGGCGACGAGCTGAGCCCGGCGCTCGCCAAGGGCCGCTTCGAGTGGGTGCTGGTCCTCTCGGAGGAGGGCCTGTCGACCCCCGAGGTCTACAGCGAGCTCGACCGGCACCGCGAGCGCCACCTGCACGACTTC
The DNA here is from genome assembly GCF_002932735.1 of Rathayibacter sp. AY1B7. Lineage (NCBI taxonomy): Bacteria > Bacillati > Actinomycetota > Actinomycetes > Micrococcales > Microbacteriaceae > Rathayibacter > Rathayibacter sp. AY1B7. The sequence continues at coordinate 4,651 of NZ_PSWK01000012.1, read as the reverse complement.
CGCCCGATCTCGGCGACCCCCGCCATCGATCCCAACGTGCTGCAGGCCCTCCGCGCCGGCGACGCCGCCATGCTCGCCGACGCGATGCACAACGACCTCCAGGCGCCGGCGCTGCACCTGCAGCCCGGGCTCGCCCGCATCCTCGAGCTCGGCGAGGGCCGCGGGGCGCTCGGCGGCCTCGTCTCGGGGTCCGGCCCGACCGTCGCGTTCCTCGCTCCGGACGCCGATGCGGCGGCGGACCTGCAGCGCGAGCTGAGCTCCGCGCGGCTGAGCGCCGTGCGGGTGTCCGGCCCGGTCCACGGGGCTCGCCTGCTCTCGACCTAGTCGCGGAGGCGGTGCCTCCGGAGCGGGGCCCGCGAGCCCCGCGCCCGGTGCCCTCCACAGACGGTCCGCAGAGAAGTTCCGACCTCGTGGCTTAGAGTGCCGCTCATGTCCCGCCGAGCCACCCTCTTCGCGATCCTCTCCGGGATCGTGGCCGCCGTCGTCGCCCTCGCGGCCGCCGAGGTCGTCGCGGTCTTCACCGGAGCGGGCGGCAGTCCGCTGGTCGCGGTCGGCGGCTTCGTCATCGACATCGTGCCCCCGGGCGTGAAGGACACGGTCATCGCGCTCTTCGGCACCGGCGACAAGCTCGTGCTGCTGGTCTCGATCGGCCTCGCGATCGCGCTGCTGGCCGTCGGCGCGGGAGTCCTCGAGTACCGCCGCCCGCCGTTCGGCGTGCTGCTGCTGGCCGTCGTCGCGGGCGCCGGTGCGCTCGCCGCCGTCAGCCGCGAGGGCGCGTCCGGGATCGACGCGGCGCCGAGCGTCGTGGGCATGGTGGCCGGTGCCGCGGTGCTCCGCTCGGCCTCCGTCCGCCTCCGCGGCTGGCAGGAGGAGCGCGAGAGCGACTCCCCGGACCGCAGGTCGTTCCTCCGCCTGGTCGGGATCGCCGGAGTCGCCGCGGTCGCCGCCGGCATCGGCGCCCGCTTCCTCACGTCCGCCTCCGCAGCCGTCACCGCCGTGCGCGAGGCCGTGTCCCTGCCGGCTCCCGCCTCGGCCGCCGCGCCCGTCCCGGCCGGCGCCGTGCTCGACGACATCGACGGCATCAGCTCCTACGTCACTCCCAACGCCTCGTTCTACCGGATCGACACCGCGCTCTCGGTGCCGTCGGTCGAGCCCGCCGACTGGTCGCTGAAGATCACCGGCATGGTGGAGGAGGAGATCGAGATCACCTGGGACGAGCTGCTCGCGCTGCCGCTCGAGGAGCACCTGGTCACCCTGTCCTGCGTGTCCAACGAGGTCGGCGGCGACCTGATCGGCACCGCCCTCTGGCTGGGCTACCCGATCCGCGAGCTGCTGGCCCGGGCCCGGCCGACCGCCGGCGCCGACATGGTGCTCTCGCGGAGCATCGACGGCTTCACCGCCTCCAGCCCGCTCGACGTGCTGCAGGACGAGGACCGCGCGAGCCTGCTCGCCGTCGGGATGAACGGCGAGCCGCTCCCGGTCGAGCACGGCTTCCCCGTCCGGATGGTCGTCCCCGGCCTGTACGGCTACGTCTCGGCGACGAAGTGGGTCGTCGAGCTGAAGGTCACGACCTTCGCGGAGGACCTGGCGTACTGGTCGACGCGCGGCTGGACCGAGCGCGGTCCGATCAAGATCGAGTCGCGGATCGACGTGCCGCGCCAGGGCCAGCCCGTCGAGGCGGGGACGGTCGCCGTGGCGGGAGTCGCCTGGGCGCCGCACACCGGCATCGCGAAGGTGGAGGTGCAGATCGACGGCGGCGCCTGGCAGGAGGCGCGCCTCGCCGAGCAGGTCACCGCGGACACGTGGATCCAGTGGGTCCTCGAGTGGGACGCGACGGTCGGCGACCACGTCGTGACCGTGCGCGCCACCGACGCGGACGGCACGGTGCAGACCACGGTCGAGCGCCCGCCCGCTCCCGACGGTGCCACGGGACTGCACCGCCGCTCGGTGTCCGTCTCGGAGCCGGCACCCGCGGGCTGAGGTCCGGGGGCCGCGACCCGGCCGCACTGTGATCGACCCGCGGCGGACCGCTCAGGCGGCACCGCCTAGGCTGGATCCCTATGGCACATCTGCTGGGCGCCGAGGCGCTGCGACTCGAGTACCCCACACGCGTGATCTTCGACGACGTCTCCCTGGGGATCGAGGAGGGCGACCGCATCGGGATCGTCGGACGCAACGGCGACGGCAAGTCGACCCTCCTGCGCCTGCTCGCGCAGCGCATCGAGCCGGACAGCGGCCGCGTCACGCACCGCCGCGGCGTCACGCTCGGGATGCTCGACCAGGCCGACACGGTCGATGAGGACCTCACCGTCGCCCAGGCCGTCGTCGGCGGGCTCCAGGAGCACGAGTGGGCGGGCGACGCGCGCACCCGAGACGTGATCGCGGGCCTGCTGCGCGAGGTCCCCTGGGACGGAGTGGTCGGCTCCCTCTCGGGCGGCCAGCGGCGCCGGGTCGCCCTCGCGAAGCTGCTCGTCGGCGACTGGGACGTCGTCTTCCTCGACGAGCCCACCAACCACCTCGACGTCGAGGGCATCGCCTGGCTGGCCGAGCACCTCAAGCGGCGCTGGGCGGCGTCATCGGGCGGGCTCGCGGTCGTCACCCACGACCGGTGGTTCCTCGACGAGATCTGCACCGCCACCTGGGAGGTGCACGACCGCCTCGTCGAGCCGTTCGAGGGCGGGTACGCGGCGTACATCCTGCAGCGCGTCGAGCGCGACCGGATGGCCTCGACCATGGAGGCCAAGCGCCAGAACCTGATGAAGAAGGAGCTCGCCTGGCTCCGCCGCGGCGCCCCCGCCCGCACGGCCAAGCCCAAATTCCGGATCGACGCCGCGAACCAGCTGATCGAGGACGAGCCCCCGGTGCGCGACTCGGTCTCGCTCTCGCAGCTCGCCGTCTCCCGCCTGGGCAAGGACGTCGTCGACCTGCTGGACGTCACGGTCCGCTACGGCGAGCGGACCGTCCTCAACCGCATCGAGTGGCGGATCGCGCCCGGCGAGCGCACCGGCATCCTCGGCGTGAACGGCGCCGGCAAGTCGACCCTCCTCGGCCTGGTCGCGGGCAGCGTGGAGCCGACGAGCGGCCGGGTGAAGCGCGGCACCACCGTGCGCGTCGCGATCCTCGACCAGCAGCTGCGCGAGCTGACCGGTGTCCAGCACCGGCCCGTCCGCGAGATCATCGCGGAGCAGCGCACCAGCTACTCCATCGGCGGCAAGGAGATGACTCCGGGCCAGCTGCTCGAGCGCCTCGGCTTCTCGAGCGCGCAGCTCTCGACGCCGGTGAAGGACCTCTCGGGCGGTCAGCGCCGGAGGCTCCAGCTCCTGCTCATCCTGCTCAGCGAGCCCAACGTGCTGATCCTCGACGAGCCGACCAACGACCTCGACACCGACATGCTCGCCGCGATCGAGGACCTGCTCGACTCCTGGCCGGGCACCCTGCTCGTCGTCTCGCACGACCGGTACCTGCTCGAGCGCGTCACCGACCAGCAGTACGCCGTGATGGACGGCGCGTTCCGCCACCTGCCCGGCGGAGTCGAGCAGTACCTCGACCTGCGCCGCGCGCTCGAGAAGGGCGCGCCCGCGGGGGCCTCGTCGGGCTCCTCCTCCGCCGCGCCGGCGTCGAGCGGGCTCGCGGGGGCCGAGCGCCGCACCGCCGAGAAGGAGGTGTCGGCGATCGACCGGCGCCTGCACAAGCTCACGCAGCTGACGAAGACCGTGCACGAGAAGATGGCGACGCACGACCAGGACGACTACGACGGGATCCTGGCGCTGAACGCCTCGCTCCGCGCCTACGAGGACGAGGCGGCAGAGCTCGAGCTGCGCTGGCTGGAGCTCTCGGAGCAGCTCGAGGGCTGACGCCGGTCTCCTCCGCCGCTCCCGCAGCTGTCCCGTACCGCGTGGGCGGGACGCGGCCCCGGGCCCGGGCCGACCGGCTCAGCCGAAGTCGAGGGAGAGCTTCCGGAGGAGCTGCGCCAGCCGCTCCTGCTGGGCGTGGGTAAGCGCGCCGAGCAACTCCTGCTCCGCGTCGACCAGGCGGGTGATCGCCGCGTCGACCCGGGCGAGCCCCGACGGCGTCATCTGCACCAGCACGCCGCGCCCGTCGTTCGGGTCGTCGAGGCGCTCGACCAGGTCGCGCTCGACCAGCCGGTCGATGCGGTTGGTCATGGTGCCGCTGGTGACCATGGTCGCCTGGAGGAGCTGCTTGGGGCTCATCCGGTAGGGCGCACCCGCGCGCCGCAGGGCCGAGAGCACGTCGAACTCCCACGTCGCGAGCTCCGACCGGCCGAAGGCGCTGCCGCGCGCGCGCTCGAGCTGCTTGGCCAGCCGGCGCATCCGCGAGAAGACCTGGAGCGGCGTGAAGTCGAGATCGGGCCGCTCCCGGACCCAGGCGTCGACGATCCCGTCGACCTCGTCATTCGCACTCACCCGTCCATTGTGGCGGCTGGGCGGCTCGGGGGACGCCGGGAGGCGGACGGGCCGGGAGGCGGGGACGTCCCGGGCCGCCGTCGTCCGCCCGAGCGACGGCCGCCCGCGCCCGAGGCGGGGCCGGGGGCGCGGGACTTCATGCGGGTGCCCTGGCCTGCCGCCAGGATCACGACGGCGAGCGTGCTGTCTGCCATGTTCTTCGCGTTCTCCTCCATGAGCGCACCGTC
>NZ_PSWK01000011.1:0-97623 GCF_002932735.1 Rathayibacter sp. AY1B7 | reverse complement strand
GCCAGATCAAGGTGGGCAAGGTGCTCGTGGGCGGTGACGCGCAGGTCAGCGTCCAGTCGATGTGCACCACACCGACGACGAACATCAACGCGACCCTCCAGCAGATCGCCGAGCTCACCGCGTCCGGCTGCGACATCGTCCGCGTCGCGGTGCCGAGCCGCGACGACGCGGAGGCGCTGCCGATCATCGCCAAGAAGAGCCAGATCCCGGTCATCGCCGACATCCACTTCCAGCCGAACTACGTCTACGCCGCGATCGACGCCGGCTGCGCCGCGGTCCGCGTGAACCCCGGCAACATCCGCAAGTTCGACGACCAGGTCGGCAAGATCGCCGCCGCCGCGAAGGCCGCCGGCGTCTCGATCCGCATCGGCGTCAACGCCGGCTCGCTCGAGCCGAGCATCCTGCAGAAGTACGGCAAGCCCACCCCCGAGGCCCTCGTCGAGAGCGCCGTCTGGGAGGCCAGCCTCTTCGAGGAGCACGACTTCCACGACTTCAAGATCTCGGTCAAGCACAACGACCCCGTCGTCATGGTGAAGGCCTACCGCCAGCTCGCCGAGCGCGGCGACTGGCCCCTCCACCTCGGCGTCACCGAGGCCGGCCCCGAGTTCCAGGGGACGATCAAGTCCGCCACCGCCTTCGGCATCCTCCTCGGCGAGGGCATCGGCGACACCATCCGCGTGTCCCTCTCGGCCCCGCCCGCGCAGGAGGTCAAGGTCGGCCTGCAGATCCTCCAGTCGCTGAACCTCCGCGAGCGCAAGCTCGAGATCGTCTCCTGCCCCAGCTGCGGCCGCGCGCAGGTCGACGTCTACACGCTCGCCAACGACGTCACGGCCGGCCTCGAGGGCATGAGCGTCCCGCTGCGCGTCGCCGTCATGGGCTGCGTCGTCAACGGACCCGGCGAGGCCCGCGAGGCCGACCTGGGCGTCGCCTCCGGCAACGGCAAGGGCCAGATCTTCGTCAAGGGCGAGGTCATCAAGACCGTCCCCGAGGCCGAGATCGTCCAGACCCTCATCGAGGAGGCCAACCGCCTGGCCGCCGAGATGCCGGCCGACGACACCTCGACCGGAGCCCCGGTCGTCACCGTCGGCGCGAACTGACGGCGCGGGGCGGATCGACGTGGTCCGCCCCGCACTGCGCCTCGCGCTCGTGGTCGTCGCCGCCGCGCTCCTCGCCTCCGGTGTCGCCGCGCTCTGCAGCGGCCCGTCCTCCGAGGCCGGCGAGTGCATCGACAGCCGCACCCCGCAGGACCCCTTCGGCTGCGACCGCTGGGTGCTGACCGCGGCCGAGGGGGAGACCCCGTACACGGCCTGGGTCGAGGACGCCCGCGTCCGCCTCCGCTCCGAGAGCGTTGGGGGTGCGCCGACCCTGGTCGTCGGCACCGGCTGCCTCGTGGTCAGCGCCGCCTACCGGATCGACGACGGCGTGCTGATCCCCGGCGACGAGGTGACCGGCTCCGACACCTGCTCCGACACGCCGAGCCCCGAGGCCATCCGGCTCCGGGCGCTCCTCTCCGGCCCGATGACGATCGGCGGCACCCCCGACGACGTGCTGCTGGACGGCACGGGCGGAGCGGTCGTCTTCTCGCGGATCCCCGACTGAGGCTCCCGGCGCCCTCGCGAGCCGGGGGAGCGCAGCGGATAGGATCGTCCCTCGTGGTCACCCGTCTCTCGCATCTGTTCGTCCGCACGCTCCGGGAGGATCCCGCCGACGCCGAGGTCGCGGGCCACCGCCTCCTCGTCCGCGCGGGCTACATCCGCCGTCAGGCGCCCGGCGTCTTCGCCTGGCTGCCGCTGGGACTGCGCGTCAAGCGCCGCATCGAGCGGATCATCCACGAGGAGATGGAGGCCGCCGGCGCCCAGGAGGTGCACTTCCCCGCGCTCCTGCCCCGCGAGCCCTACGAGCTCTCGGGCCGCTGGACCGAGTACGGCGACGGCGTGTTCCGCCTGAAGGACCGCAAGGACGCCGACTACATGCTGGCTCCCACGCACGAGGAGTTCTTCACGCTGCTCGTGAAGGACCTCTACTCCTCCTACAAGGACCTGCCCCTGTCGATCTACCAGATCCAGGACAAGTACCGGGACGAGGCGCGGCCCCGCGCGGGCCTCCTGCGCGGCCGCGAGTTCACGATGAAGGACGCGTACTCCTTCGACTACACCGACGCCGGCCTCGACGCGAGCTACCAGCGCCAGCGCGACGCCTACGAGCGGATCTTCGCCCGTCTGGGCCTGGAGTACGTGATCGTGCAGGCCGACGCCGGAGCGATGGGCGGCTCCCGGAGCGAGGAGTTCCTGCACCCCACCCCCGTCGGCGAGGACACCTTCGTCCGGTCGGCGGGAGGGTACGCGGCGAACGTCGAGGCGTACCGCACGCCCGTCCCCGCGGCGCTGCCCGTCGAGGGCCTGCCCGAGGCGCGCGTCTTCGACTCGCCCGACACCCCGACCATCCAGACCCTGGTCGACCTGGCGAACGCGACGCAGCCCCGCCCCGACGGCCGCGCCTGGACCGCCGCCGACACCCTGAAGAACGTCGTCCTCGCGCTCACCGCGCTCGACGGCACCCGCGAGCTCGTGATCGTCGGCCTGCCCGGCGACCGCGACGTCGACCTCAAGCGCGCCGAAGTGGCGTTCGCCCCGGCCGAGGTCGAGGCCGCCACGGCGGAGGACTTCGCGAAGCACCCCGGACTGGTCAAGGGCTACATCGGACCCTGGTCGGCCGAGGGAGCCGTCCTGGGCGAGGAGTCGGCGACCGGCGTCCGCTACCTGCTCGACCCGCGCGTGGTCGACGGCACCGCCTGGATCACCGGGGCCAACGTCTCCGGGCAGCACGTCCTCGACCTGGTCGCCGGCCGCGACTTCCACGGCGACGCCACCGTCGAGGTCGCGGACGTCCGCACCGGCGACGAGGCGCCCGACGGCTCGGGCCCGATCGAGACCGCCCGCGGCATGGAGATCGGCCACGTCTTCCAGCTCGGCCGCAAGTACGCCGACGTCCTCGGGCTGAAGGTGCTCGACGAGAACGGGAAGCTGGTCACCGTCACGATGGGCTCCTACGGCATCGGCGTGACCCGCATCCTCGCCATCATCGCCGAGGCCACCCACGACGACCGCGGACTGCTGTGGCCCGCGAACGTCGCGCCGTTCGACGTGCACGTCATCGCGACCGGCAAGGACGCGGCGGCTCTCGAGCTCGCCGAGTCGGTCGGCGCCTCCCTCGAGGCCGCCGGCCGCGACGTGCTGATCGACGACCGCCCGAAGGTCTCGCCCGGCGTCAAGTTCGGCGACGCCGAGCTGATCGGGGTGCCCGTGATCGTCATCGCGGGGCGAGGAGCGGCAGACGGGATCGTCGAGCTGTGGGACCGCCGGTCCGGCGAGCGCGAGCAGCTCCCGGTCGCCGAGGCGCTCGCCCGGCTGGGCGCCTAGACCCGACACGCCGAGGGCCCCGCCACCGCTTCCCGCGGCAGGCGGGGCCCTCCGTTCCTCGGCAGGAACTGCGGGTGGAACCCCGGGCCGCGTCGGGTACCCTTGAGGGCTGATCCGGGTGAGAGCCCGGCAGGCGAACGAGCGCGGTCACCACCGCGGCATCCAAGTGAATAGAGAGAAAGGCCCGCCCGTGGACATCGACCTGAGCGTTCTGCGACTCATGGAGCGCGAGCGCGAGATCCCCTTCGAGGAACTCGTGCAGATCATCGAGCAGGCGATCCTGACCGCCTACCTCAAGCACATCGGCCAGGCCGACGACGCCGACAAGGCCACCGCCGTCGACGCGCGCGTGCACCTCGACCGCAAGACCGGTCACGTCTCGGTCTTCGTGCCCGAGCTCGACGAGGAGGGCGCCGTCGTGGGCGAGGCCGAGGACTCCCCGCGCGACTTCGGCCGCATCGCCGCCTTCGCCGCGAAGCAGGTCATCAACCAGCGCCTGCGCGACATCGCCGACGAGCACGTGCTCGGCGAGTTCAAGGGCCGCGAGGGCGACATCGTCGCCGGCGTCATCCAGCAGGGCCCCAATCCGCGGATGATCCACGTCGACCTCGGCTCCATCGAGGCGATCCTCTCGCCCGAAGAGCAGGTGCCCGGCGAGGACTACAGCCACGGACGCCGCATCCGCGTCTACGTCACGAGCGTCGGCCGCGGACCCAAGGGCCCGTCGGTCCAGGTGTCCCGCACCCACCCGTCGCTGGTGCGCAAGCTGTTCGCCCTCGAGGTCCCCGAGATCGCGTCCGGCGTGGTGGAGATCGTCTCCCTCGCCCGCGAGGCCGGCCACCGCACCAAGATCGCGGTGCGCGCGACCGAGCCCGGCGTGAACGCCAAGGGCGCCTGCATCGGCGAGCTCGGCCAGCGCGTGCGCGCGGTGACCGCCGAGCTCAACAACGAGAAGATCGACATCGTCGACTACTCCTCCGACCTGCCGACCTTCGTCGCCAGCGCGCTCTCGCCCGCCAAGGTGACCAGCGCGTTCGTGATCGACCAGAGCCTCAAGGCCGTCCGGGCGCTCGTCCCCGACTACCAGCTCTCGCTCGCCATCGGCAAGGAGGGCCAGAACGCCCGCCTCGCCGCCAAGCTGACCGGCGCGAAGATCGACATCCAGCCCGATTCGGTGATGGACGGGGAGTGATCCCCGAGCATCGGCCGTGCAGGGGAGCGGTCCCGGAGGGGAGGGAGTAGAGTGGAAGCCGTCAGAACGTGCGTCGGCTGCCGTCTGCGCGCCCCCCGGGCCTCTCTTCTGAGGCTGGTCCTCCACTCGAACGTCCTCGCGGTAGACCCGCGTGCCGTCCGTCCTGGTCGGGGAGCGTGGCTCCACGACACAGCCGACTGCTACGAGCTCGCGGTCAAGCGCCGCGCGTTCGGAAGAGCGTTCCGGACACGCGAGAGCGTGGACGCGAGCGAGCTGGAGCAGTACATCGCACGATCCGACCGGCTCGGCCCCTCGACCGGAGGGGCCGGAGCAGCGCACGATCACACCATAGAGAACAGGCAGAACGGCCCGTGAACTGATCATGAGCGAAGACTGATGAGCGGCTCGAAATGAGACCCGTCCGTTCGTGACGCCTGCCCCCGTCTTGGGTGCAGGCCCAAGACAGGAGAGAAGTGGCAAAACCACGCGTACACGAGATCGCATCCGAACTGGGTGTCGATAGCAAGGTCGCACTTGCGAAGTTGAAGGAGCTCGGCGAGTTCGTTAAGGGCCCGTCCTCGAGCATCGAACCCCCGGTGGCGCGCAAGCTCCGCCAGGCCCTCCAGGGCCAGGGCGGTTCCTCCGCGGGAGCGTCGGCGACCCCGGCCGCCCCCGCCGCCGGCGCCCGTCCCGGGGCCCCGCGCCCCTCCGGCGCCCGTCCGTCCGCGCCCACGCCCGGCCCGGCCAAGCCGCCCGCTCCGGCGCCCGCACCGCCGATGTCTGTCGCCGAGCGCCAGGCCCAGGCTCAGGCAGCCCAGGAGGCCGCGGCCGCTCAGCGCGCCCAGGCAGCGAAGGACGCGCCCGCCGAGGCCGCCGCTCCGGCTCCGACCGAGGCCCCCGCGGCTCCGGCCGCCGCCGAGAAGCCGGCGTCCGGCGCGACCCCCGGCGGACCCAAGCCCGTGACCCCGCGTCCGGCTCCCGCCGCGAACACCCCGCGCCCCGGCGGCGCCTCGGGCGGCTCCAACCGCCCCGGCGGCACCCCGCGCCCGGGCAACAACCCGTTCGCCAGCAACCAGGGCATGGGACAGCGTCCCGCCGCCCCGCGCCCCGGCAACAACCCCTTCGCCAGCTCGCAGGGCATGGGATCGCGTCCGACCCCGGGCAACATCCCCCGCCCGGCTGCTCCGCGCCCCGGCGCGCCCCGACCCGGCGGACCCGGCATGGGCCAGCGCCCCGCCGGCTTCGGCCAGCGTCCCGGCGGACCCGGCGGCGGAGCAGGACGTCCCGGCGGTGCCGGTCGTCCGGCCGGCGGCGGCTTCCAGCGCCCCGGCGGCGCTCCCGGTGCCGGTGGCGGCTTCGCCCCGCGTCCCGGTGGCGGCGGCGGTCGCGGTCGCGGCCCCGGCGGTGGAACCGCAGGAGCCTTCGGTCGCGGCGGCGGCAAGAGCAAGGCCCGGAAGTCCAAGCGCACGAAGCGTCAGGAGTTCGAGCTCAGGGAGGCCCCGTCGCTCGGCGGCGTCAGCGTCCCCCGCGGCGACGGCAGGACGGTCATCCGTCTGCGCCGCGGCGCGTCGATCTCGGACTTCGCCGACAAGATCGAGGCCATGACCGGCGTGCCGGTGCCCCCCGGCAACCTGGTCACCGTCCTCTTCGCCCTCGGCGAGATGGCGACGGCGACCGAGTCGCTCGACGAGGCCACCTTCGAGGTGCTCGGCTCCGAGCTCGGCTTCAAGATCCAGGTCGTCTCGCCCGAGGACGAGGACAAGGAGCTCCTCGAGGGCTTCGGTCTCGACCTCGAGCAGGAGCTCGACGACGAGACGGACGAGGACCTCGAGATCCGTCCGCCGGTCGTCACCGTCATGGGTCACGTCGACCACGGAAAGACGCGCCTGCTCGACGCGATCCGCAACGCCAACGTCGTCGCCGGCGAGGCGGGCGGCATCACGCAGCACATCGGTGCGTACCAGGTCGTCGCGGAGCACGAGGGCATCGAGCGCCCGATCACCTTCATCGACACCCCGGGTCACGAGGCGTTCACCGCCATGCGAGCCCGCGGTGCCCAGGTCACGGACATCGCGATCCTCGTGGTCGCGGCGGACGACGGCATCATGCCGCAGACCATCGAGGCGCTGAACCACGCCCAGGCGGCCAACGTGCCGATCGTGGTCGCGGTGAACAAGGTGGACAAGCCCGACGCCAACCCGGCCAAGGTGCGCCAGCAGCTCACCGAGTTCGGGCTCGTCGCCGAGGAGTACGGCGGAGACGTCATGTTCGTCGACGTGTCGGCTCGCGCGGGTACCGGCATCCAGGACCTCCTGGACGCCGTGCTGCTCACCGCGGACGCCGGTCTCGACCTGCGCGCCAACCCCAACAAGGAGGCGCGCGGAGTCGCGATCGAGGCGAAGCTCGACAAGGGACGCGGTGCGGTCGCGACCGTGCTCATCCAGTCGGGAACGCTGCGCGTCGGAGACGCGATCGTCGCCGGAACGGCCTACGGCCGCGTCCGTGCGATGGCGGACGAGAACGGCAACGCCGTCCTCGAAGCCGTGCCGTCGCGTCCGGTGCAGGTGCAGGGACTCTCGTCCGTGCCCCGCGCCGGCGACACCTTCCTCGTCACCGAGGAGGACCGCACGGCCCGTCAGATCGCCGAGAAGCGCGAAGCCGCTCAGCGCAACGCCCTGCTGGCCAAGGCCCGCAAGCGCATCTCGCTCGAGGACTTCACCCGTGCTCTCGAGGAGGGCAAGGTCGAGTCGCTCAACCTCATCATCAAGGGCGACGTGTCCGGTGCCGTCGAGGCGCTGGAGGAGTCGCTCGTCAAGATCGAGGTCGACGACTCGGTACAGCTGCGCATCATCCACCGCGGTGTCGGTGCGATCACGGAGTCGGACGTCAACCTCGCGACGATCGACAACGCGATCATCGTGGGCTTCAACGTCCGCCCCGACCCGAAGGCCCGCGAGCGCGCTGCTCGAGAAGGAGTGGACATCCGCTTCTACTCGGTCATCTACAACGCGATCGAAGAGGTCGAGAACTCGCTCACGGGCATGCTCAAGCCCGAGTTCGAGGAGGTCCAGTCCGGTGTCGCCGAGATCCGCGAGGTGTTCCGCTCCTCCAAGTTCGGCAACATCGCGGGTGTCATCGTCCGCTCCGGCACGATCACCCGCAACTCGAAGGCGCGCGTCATCCGTGACGGCGTCGTGGTCGGGGACAACCTGGCCATCGAGTCGCTGCGTCGCTTCAAAGACGACGTCACGGAGGTCCGTACGGACTACGAGGCCGGTATCGGTCTCGGAAAGTACAACGACATCCAGATCGGCGACGAGATCGAGACGATCGAGATGAAGGAGAAGCCGCGAGGCTGATCCGCTCCACTGGAAGGCCCGGGTCCGCCCGGGCCTTCCGGCGTCTCACGGCGCTGTTCGTGCGGGATCGGGAGGGGACTCTCGTCCTCTCGCGCCCTGCGGGAGGAATCGGGGGCCGCCCGTGTCCCGGAGGTGCGCACCCTCCAGTGGGCGCTTCCGCACCCCCGGGTGCGGGAGACCGACCCCGATCAGGCGCTCCTGTCTCGGTGGGTGCGCCCGCTGAACGAGCAGCTCGCGAGCAGCGTGCCTGCGGGCGACGTCCGGCTCCCGATCCAGCACCTGAGCCTTCCCACCCCGGTCCCCGAGGATCCGGGGGGCGGACCCGCACTCCCTCCGATCGCGGGCACGGGTGGGGTGCCTCCTCGCGGCTCCTGGCCGGGCCTGGCGGGCGGGCCGCAGGCCCGCGGGAGGGAGCCGCGAGGAGGCACCCCACCCGCGCCGTCGCAGACGCGCGGTCGAGGGGCATCACGCCCCAGAAGCAAGGCCCCCTCGGACGCGACCGGTCGTCCGGGCGGAGAGTGGTTGAATGGCGAGCTGAACGGTTCGCCGAGAGAGATGTGAGGACCAGCCATGGCAGATCCGGCCCGGGCGAGGAAGCTCGCCGAACGTATCCAGGTGATCGTCGCGAAGCGGCTCGAGCGCGGTCTCCGCGACCCGCGCCTCGGCTTCGTCACCATCACCGATGTCCAGGTGACCGGCGACCTGCAGCACGCCTCGGTGTTCTACACGGTCTACGGCACCGATGAGGAGCGCGCCGATTCGGCCGCGGCCCTCAAGGCCGCCACCGGCATGCTCCGCACCGAGGTGGGCAGGAACATCACGTCCCGGCTCACGCCGTCGCTCGAGTTCATCCTCGACGCGGTGCCCGAGAACGCGAAGCACATCGAGGATCTGCTCGCCGCCGCGCGCAGCCAGGACTCGCAGGTGCAGTCGCTCGCCGCTCAGGCGGACTACGCCGGCGACGCCGACCCCTATGTGAAGCCCCGCGAGGACGACGAGGACTAGGCGCCGAGCCCGAACACCGCGGAGCCCGTGGCGACGTCGACCGATTCTAGGACGACGACGACACGGGCTCCCGGCGTGAGCGGGGCCGGGAGGTCGACGGTGATCTCCGGGTCGAGCAGCTGGACCGAGGAGCGGGTGCGCGCCGAGGAGACGACGATCCCGTGGAAGGAGGCTCCTTCGCGGCCGCGGAGGACGGCGGCCTCGACGATCGCGGTCGCCGCACGGGAGGCGGCTCCGGCCCGGCGGTCGCTCGCGGCGAGGAGCGGCGGGAGCAGGGGCAGCGCCTCGCGCAGCTGCGACGGGATCGTTCCGCCCCGGGACACCGCGAGGCAGACGGCGAGGCCGAACCGATCGACCAGGCGCCGCAGCGGCGCGGTGACGTGCGCGTACGGCGCGGCGAGGGCCGCCTGCGCGGGATGCTCCGGCGGGGCGCCGTCGAAGGCGGTGTAGCCGGCGCCGCGGAACAGGCTCGCCGCGGCGTACATGATGGCGAGCTGGGCGGGGTCGTCGGTGTCGAGGCGGCGCAGGTAGGCGCCGTAGGCCTCCTCCTCGGGCCACGGGACGCCGAGCGCCGCGGCTCGGGAGCGGAAGGCCGCGACGGTGGCGGGGTCGGCCTCGGGCATGGTCCGGAGGATGCCCACCCCCGCGTCGAGCATCATCGTCGCCGCCGCCATGCCGGTCAGCAGCGAGACCTGGGCGTTCCAGCCCTCGACGGCCAGGGGAGCGCGGCGCTCGACCCGGTAGCCGCCGTCGGCGGCGACGATCTCCTCCTCGGGCAGCGTCAGGCTCGCTCCTCCGCGCTCGGCCTCCCGCGCCAGGCGCTCGCGTCCGAACCAGGGGAGGAGGGCGAGGGAGGGGTGCGGATCGCCCGCGTCGACGCTGCGCTGCACGCCCTCGTAGTCGAGCCGGGCCACGCTGCGCACGAGCGCCCGCTCGAGGTGCACCGAGCGCGGCTCCGCCCGCTCGTCGAGGGTCAGCGTCCAGACCAGCGCTCGGCGCGTCTCGTCCGGCAGGAGCGACGCGGTCCCCTCGGAGAGGACCGCGGGGTGCAGCGGGACGCGGCCGTCCGGGAGGTAGTAGGTCTGGCCGCGGCGGCGCGTCTCGGCGTCGAGCGCTCCGCCGGTGCGGACGACCGCGGGCACGTCCGCGATGGCGTAGCGGAGGACGACGCCCTCCGACGTGCGCTCCAGGTGGAGGGCCTGGTCCAGGTCGAGCGAGCCGGGCGGGTCGATCGTCACGAAGGGGAGGTCCGTCCGGTCGACGCGGTCCTCGTCGTCCGCTCCGGCGTCCGCGTGCTCGGCCTCGGCCAGCGCGGCCGGCGGGAACGGGCCGGGCAGGTCGTTCTCGACGCGGACCGCGGCGAGGGCGCGCTGGACGTCCTGGGCGAGGTCGACGTCGAGGGCGCGCTCGACGGCGGCGTCGGGGCGGGGGAGGCGGAGGCGGCGACCGGTCACGGCGCCGACCCTACCCGCCTCCTCCGACGCGGACGGCGGTCGACGGGCCCTCAGGAGCCGGGGAGGAGGTAGCCGTCCTCCGGGCCGCCCGTCGCCAGACCGTCGGCGAGGAGCCCGGCCAGGGCGCGACCGCGCTGGTCGGCGTCCGGCCAGAGAGACTCCACCTCGGCCGCGGTGACCGGGCCGTGCGCGGCGCGCAGCTCGGCGAGGATGAGGCCGCGGACCTGGCGGTCCGAGCCCTCGAACCGCTTCTGCTTCGCCTTCACGGGCCCGGTGTGCTCGGGGTACCCCTCCGCCCGCCAGCGGCAGAGGTCGCGGATCGGGCACTCGTCGCAGCGCGGAGCGCGGGCGGTGCAGACGACCGCCCCCAGCTCCATCGCGCCCGCGTTGAAGGCCGCCGCCTCGGAGAGCGACTCGGGCAGCAGCGCCGACATCGCGGCGAGGTCGGCCCTCGCGCGGGGCGGACCGGGCTCCGCCGCTCCGTCGACCGCGCGCGCGAGGACCCGGCGGACGTTGGTGTCGACCACGGGGTGCCGCCTCCCGTAGGCGAACACGGCGATGGCGCGGGCGGTGTAGTCGCCGATGCCGGGCAGCGCGAGGAGGGTCTCGACGTCGTCGGGGACCACGTCGCCGTGCTCCTCGGCGATCGCCACGGCGCAGGCGTGCAGGCGCAGGGCCCGCCGCGGGTAGCCCAGGGACTGCCAGGCGCGCACCGCCTCGCCGGGCGGGACGGCGGCGAGCGCGGAGGGTGTCGGCCAGCGCTCCAGCCACTCCGCCAGACGCGGGACGACGCGGACCACCGGGGTCTGCTGCAGCATGAACTCGCTGACGAGCGTGCCCCAGGCGGGGAACCCCTCTCGGCGCCACGGCAGGTCGCGGGCGCTCGCGCGGAACCAGGCGGTGATCGCGTCGGCGAGAGGGTCGGATGGCATCAGCCCACACTAGGCGGCGGCGCGTATCGTGGGCGGATGACCAGGTGGGCTCCGCAGAAGGCCGATGTGCTCGACGCTCTCGCGGCGGAGGTGCTGCACAACTACGGGCGCGGACGGGTCAAGGTCGGGATCGACGGCGACGACCCCGCGGTGAGCGCGGCGTTCGCGCTCGACCTCGCGGAGGCGCTCCGCCGGGCCGGCAAGGACGCGATCGTCGCGCACCTCACCGACTTCCGACGTCCCCGCGCCGATCGGGACGACCCCGCCGTGCCCGAGGAGCAGCGCTCCTACGCGGCCGGGTACGACTACGAGCTCCTGCGCCGCGTGCTGCTCGATCCGTTCACCCTCGGCGGCAGCACCGGGTTCGTGCTCGCGGGCTTCGACGCGGTGCGCGACGAGGCGCGGCAGGCGCGCTGGCGGACCGCCGGCCGCGACGCGGTGCTGCTCGTCGACGGCGAGTTCGCCCTCCGGCCGGAGCTGCGCGGCGCGTGGAGCACCAGCATCCGCCTCGACACGCAGGAGCCGCCGGTGGACGCAGCGTACCGCGCCACGACGGATCCGCGCCGGCTGGCGGGGATCCTCGTCGACATCCGCGATCCGGAGCAGCCCCGGCGCCTCTTCGCCGACTCCTGCTGAGCCTCGGGACGGAGGCCGCCGCCGCGGGCGGCGTCGGTCCGACAGGGCCGCGGGCTCAGACCAGGGCGGCGCGGCGCACGACCTCAGCCGGCGGCACGAAGGCGCCCGCCCGCTCGACCTCGTGCACCAGGTCGACCAGCAGCTGGTTGACCGGTGCCTCGCGCCCGCCGCGGTGAGCGGTGCGGACCACGGCCCCGGCCAGGTGGTCGATCTCGCTCGGCACTCCGCGGCGGACGCTCTGCAGCGTCGACCCGGGGTTCGGCACCTCGCCCATCCTCGCGGCCATCCGGCGGGGGAGCAGCTCGACCAGGGGCAGGGGAGCGGCGGCCAGGGCGCGGACGGACGCGTTCGAGAGTCCCTGCAGCGAGCCGAAGCGGACGCCCGACGCGAGGCCCGTCCGGGCGGCCTCGCGCATCGACCGGGCGAGGACGCGCCGCAGCCCCGGATCGACGATCGTCTCCTGGACCGAGAGCCCGGTGATCGCGGGCAGGGCGTTGACCTCGTTGATCAGCAGCTTCGTCCACTGCGCTCCGGTGAAGTCGTCGGTGACGGCGGTGGGGACCGCCTCGCCGAGCACGGCGGCGGCCCGTCGCACGTCGTCGTCGGCCGGGCGGCCGGGGACGCCGAGCGTGGTCGTGGCAGGAGCCGTGACGGTGACGCGGCCGGGTTCGAGGTGGCTCGCGGCGAAGAGGGCGAGAGCACCCACGAGCCGGGCGTCGCGCACCTGCCGGGCCGCCGCGGTGAGCCCGTCCAGTCCGTTCTGGACGACGACGACGAGGGTGCCGTCGACCGTGCGGCGGTTGGTGCGCAGCGCGTCCTCGGCGTCCTGCGCTTTCGTGCAGACGAAGGCGAGATCGGGCACCAGGTCGAGGGACTCGCCGCAGCGGACCCAGGCGGTGTGCTCGCCCCACGCCCCGTCGAGCCGGATCCCCGACCGGCGGATCGCGGTGAGGTGGTCGCCTCGGGCGGTGACCTCGACGTCGTGCCCGGCGCGGTCGAGAAGGGCGGCGATGGTGCCGCCGACGGCGCCTGCTCCGAGTACTGCGATCCTCATCCGGACAGCCTAGGACGGGCGGGCGAGGGCTCCGGCTCCACCCCGGGGGTACTCCCGATCCGTCCGTGTATCCTCGCACCCGTGCTCGAGACCCCCGCCCCGGCTCCGAACGGGATCCTCCTGCTGGACAAGCCCGGCGGCATCACCAGCCACGACCTCGTCTCGCGGACCCGCCGCCGCGCGGGGACCCGCAAGGTCGGCCACGCGGGGACGCTCGATCCGATGGCGACCGGGCTGATGATCCTCGGTCTCGGCCCCTCGACGCGCCTGCTCACCTACCTCGTCGGCCTCGACAAGCAGTACGAGGCGACGATCCGGCTGGGCTCCTCCACCACCACCGACGACCAGGAGGGCGAGGTGCTCGCCTCGGCGGAGCCCGCCCTCGTCGCGGCCCTCGCCCCGGAGTCGGTGTCCGACGCGATCGCGGCCCTCACCGGAGCGATCGAGCAGGTCCCGAGCACGGTCAGCGCGATCAAGGTGGACGGCCGCCGCGCCTACGCCCGCGCCCGCGACGGCGAGGAGGTCGTGCTCGCCTCCCGCCCCGTGACCGTCTCGGAGTTCGCCGTCCTGGCGAGCCGCCCGGTCGAGGGGTTCCTCGACCTGGACGTGCGCGTCACCTGCTCCTCCGGCACCTACATCCGCGCGCTCGCCCGCGACCTGGGCGCGTCCCTCGGAGTCGGCGGCCACCTGACCGCGCTGCGGCGCACCGCGGTCGGCCCCTTCTCCGTGGCCCAGGCCGGCGAGATCGACGAGCTCGACGTCCCCGCCGCGCTCCTGCCGCCGACGCTCGTGGCGGGCGAGCTGTTCCCCCTGCTGCGCCTCGACGCCCAGGAGGCGGGCGATCTCGCGAACGGCAAGCGCATCCCGGCCCCGGAGGCGGTGGCGGGCGCGAAGGGCCTCCTCGCCGCGGTCGGCCCGGGGGAGCGGCTGATCGGCCTCGCCGAGCGGCGCGGCACCCAGCTCAAGAGCGTCGTCAACTTCCCGACCGAGGACCTGCGGACGGCCGCCTCGTGATCGAGTGGTTCACGATCCTCCAGGTGGGGATCGCCGTCGCGGCCGGCCTGCTCTGCCTCGTGCTCGGGCTGCTCGCCCGCCGTCCCTCGGACGTCTCGGTCGGCGCGACGGCGATCGTCGAGCTGCTGCTGATCGTCCAGCTGGCGGTCGCGATCGTGTCGCCGCTGGTCGGCAACCGCCCGTCGGGGAGCCTGCCGGAGTACTACATCTACCTGATCTCGGCGCTGCTCCTGCCGCTCGCTGCCGGGTTCTGGGCGCTCATCGAGCGGAGCCGCTGGAGCACCGTGATCCTGGGCGTCGCCTGCCTCTCGATCGCGGTCATGGTCTACCGGATGCACCAGATCTGGTTCTTCCAGAGCGCCTGATCGGGCCCGCCACCGGGCCCGGCCCGGCGAGCGCCTAGCATGGACGTGCGATGTCGAAACCAGCCAGCGATGCGTCCGGACGGGCCGCTCACGACCCCTCAGTCCCCTCAGCCCCCGGGAGCGGAGAGCCGACCCGTTCCGCCCGCTCGCGCGGGATCGGCAGCCTCCTGGTCGTGGTCTACGGGATCCTCGCGCTCGCCGCGACGGGGCGCTCCGTCTTCCAGATCATCGACCGGTTCGACGAGGCGCCGCTGGCGTTCTCGCTCTCGGCGCTCTCGGCCGTCGTGTACATCGTCGCGACGGTCGCCCTGATCGTCCCGGGCCGCGCCTGGCAGCGGGTCGCGTGGGTGACGATCACCTTCGAGCTGGTGGGCGTGCTCGTGGTCGGCGCGCTCAGCCTCCTCGCTCCGCAGCTCCTCGGGCTCGCGAGCGCCGACCCGTTCGGGCGCCAGTCGACGGTGTGGGCGGCCTTCGGCGCCGGCTACCTGCTCATCCCGCTCGTCCTGCCCGTGCTCGGTCTCTGGTGGCTCCGCGTGCAGGGGCGGCGCACGGCCCGGGCGGCCGCCTGATGCGCGTCGAGACCCGCCCCGGCGACCTGGCCGGGATCGGACCCTCCGCCGTCACGATCGGCAAGTTCGACGGCGTCCACTCCGGGCATCGGGCCGTCATCGGCCGGCTGCACGAGCGGGCCCGCGAGCAGGGGCTCGCCGCCGTCGTCGTCACCTTCGACCGCAATCCGCTCAGCGTGATCGCGCCGGAGAAGTGCCCGCCCGTCCTGGTCGGCAACGAGCAGAAGCTCGAGCTCCTCGCCGGGACCGGCGTGGACGCGACGCTGCTGCTCACCTTCGACGAGGCGTTCCGGGCGCTCTCGCCCGAGCAGTTCGTCGAGCAGGTGCTGGTGGAGGCGCTCGAGGCCCGCGTGGTCCTCGTCGGCTCCGACTTCCGCTTCGGCGCCCGGGGAGCGGGCGACGTCGACCTGCTGCGCGTGCTCGGCGGGCAGCACGGATTCGAGGTGGAGCTGATCGACGACGTGCGGCCCGAGGACGGGCGCCGCGTCTCCTCCACCTGGATCCGCGAGCTGCTGGCCGAGGGCGACGTGGAGCACGCGACGCGCCTGCTCGGGCACGAGCCCGTCGTCCGCGGCGTGGTCGTGCACGGAGCGAAGCGCGGCCGCGAGCTGGGCTTCCCGACCGCGAACCTCTCGCCGCAGTCGCAGGGCCTGATCCCGGCCGACGGCGTCTACGCGGGCCGGCTCACCACCGACGGCGTCACGCATCCCGCCGCGATCTCGGTCGGCAGCAACCCCACCTTCGTCGGGGTGCCGCCCAAGCAGGTCGAGGCGTACGTGCTCGATCAGACGCTCGACACCCTCGACCTCTACGACCGCGTGGTCGACGTGGCGTTCGTCGGCCGGATCCGCGGCCAGGTCGCCTACGAGGGCGTCGAGCCCCTCATCCGCCAGATGAACCACGACGTGGTGCAGGTCCGCGAGGTCCTCGGCATCGACTGAGCGGGATGCCGGCCGCCGCCTAGCAGGGGCCGCGGGCCCGCACCAGCGGGAGAGGTCCCGGGGCCATCGGCGTACCGTGGCCGCATGAGCGAAACCCCCTCCGACTCGGCGCGCCCCCTCGCGCTCGTCACCGGCGCGACCGGCTACATCGGCGGCCGGCTGACGCCGCGCCTCCTCGAGGCGGGCTTCCGGGTGCGCGTCCTGGTGCGCGACCCGCGCAAGCTGGTCGACGTGCCGTGGGCGGAGGAGGTCGAGGTCGCCCAGGGCGATCTCGGCGATCCGGAGTCGCTGGAGGCCGCGGTCGAGGGCGTCGACGTCCTCTACTACCTCGTCCACTCGATGGGCTCGGGCAACGACCACGCCCACTTCGAGGAGGTCGAGAGCCGCGCCGCGCAGAACATCGCCACGGCCGCGAGGTCGGCCGGCGTCGGCCGCATCGTCTACCTCGGCGGCCTGCACCCCGAGGGCCAGGAGCTCTCGAAGCACCTCCGCTCGCGCGCTGAGGTGGGCCGGATCCTGATGGAGTCGGGAGTGCCGACGATCGCCCTGCAGGCGGGCGTGATCATCGGCTCCGGGTCGACCTCGTTCGAGATGGTGCGCCACCTCACCGACGTGCTGCCGTACATGCCCGCGCCGCAGTGGGTGCGCAACTTCATCCAGCCGATCGCCGTGCGCGACGTGCTGCACTACCTGATCGGCTCCGCGTCGCTCGAGGACGCCACGCTCAACCGCACCTTCGACATCGGCGGGCCCGACGTGCTCCGCTACGGCCAGATGATGAACGGCTACGCGGTCGAGGCCGGGCTCCCGCAGCGGCCGATCGCGTCCCTGCCGGTGTTCACCCCGTGGCTGGCCTCGCAGTGGGTCAACCTGGTCACGCCGATCCCGCGCTCGCTCGCGGTGCCCATCATCGCCTCGCTGCAGTACGACTGCGTCGTGCACGAGCAGGACATCCGCGCGCTCATCCCCGACCCCGAGGGCGGGCTGACCTCCTACCGCCGCGCCGTCCGGCTCGCGCTGGGAAAGATGCAGGCGGGCGAGATCGAGACGAGCTGGCAGAACGCGGAGGTCGTCGGCGCTCCCAGCGATCCGCTGCCGAGCGACCCGGAGTGGGCCGGCCACACGGTCTACGTGGACCTCAAGGAGCGCCGCACCCAGGCCGACCCGGCCAAGCTCTGGCGCGTCATCGAGGGCATCGGCGGCACCAACGGCTGGTACTCCTTCCCGCTCGCATGGGTGATCCGCGGCTGGATGGACCGCCTCGTCGGGGGAGTGGGCCTGCAGCGCGGGCGCCGCGACTCCGCGCGCCTGCACGCCGGCGACGCCCTCGACTTCTGGCGCGTCGAGGAGATCGAGCGGCCGAAGCTCCTGCGCCTGCGCGCCGAGATGAAGGTGCCCGGCGGGGCCTGGCTCGAGATGCGCGCCGAGCCCTCCGGAGACGGCGGCTCGGTCTACACGCAGCGCGCGGTCTTCTTCCCGCAGGGCCTCGCGGGCAGGCTCTACTGGTTCGCGATCCTGCCCTTCCACGGCATCATCTTCAACGGCATGGCCAACCGCATCACGGCCACCGCGGCCGACCTGCCGGACTCCGGCGACGAGCGCTCCCCTGGCGGGCGCCGGGTGCAGCGGTGACAATGGAGGGGTCCGGCGGCGGCGAGGCCGCCCGGGACGCCGACGAGAGGAGCACGATGAGCGAACGGTCGAGTACGGACGCGGGGCGCGGACTCCAGCTGGGGAAGGTCCTCTTCATCGGGGACAGCATCATCCAGGCGGGAGCCTGGGGCGAGTGGCTGACGGAGTCGACGGTCGTCGACGAGGGAGTCGGAGGGGCCACCACGGCGGACGTCGTCGCGCGGCTCGCCGAGCTGGTCGCGCAGGAGCCGGACACGGTGGTGCTGCTGATCGGCACTAACGATCTCGCCTGGCACCGCACGACGGAGCACGTCGTGCGCAACATCGAGACGATCGTCGCGACGTTCCGGCGCGATCTTCCGGACGTGCGCATCCTGGTGACCTCGGTCCTGCCGCGCGGACACGAGTTCGCACCGCAGATCCGCGAGATCAACCGCCACCTGTGGCAGTTCGCGCCCACGGCGCACGCGGGCTACCTCGACCTGTGGCCGGTGCTCGCGGGGGAGGACGGCGGACTGCTCGAGCAGTACTCGCCGGACGGCCTGCACCTCAACGAGGACGGCTACCGCGCGTGGCGCGAGGCACTGGGCCCGGCGCTCGAGGCGGTCGTGCGGATGCCTCCGCGGACCCGCCCGATCACGCTGCCCTACGACGAGTTCGCGCGGCCGAAGACGGCCTAGCGCAGCACCGTGGAGGGGGAGTCGACCGCAGGGTCGGCTCCCCTTCCGTCATTCCGCGGCCAGGGCGGCCTCGAAGGCCGCGAGGGCGTCCGCGGAGAAGAGGACGAACCGGACCTCGTCGAGTGCGCCGTCCGCGGTCGCCTCGCGGACCGTCTCCACCGCGATGCGCGCCGCGTCGTCCATCGGCCAGCCGTAGACGCCCGCCGAGACGGCCGGGAAGGCGAGCGTCCGCGCACCGAGACCGACGGCGGTGCGCACCGACTCGCGGTAGGCCGAGGCGAGGACGGCGCTGCGGTCCTCCCACCGCGAGTGGACGGGACCGACGGTGTGCACGACCCAGCGGGCAGGGAGGCGGCCGGCGGTCGTGGCGACCGCGGAGCCGGCGGGCAGACCGTCCGGCAGCTCGGTCCCGCGGAGCCGGCGGCACTCGGCGAGGATCTCCGGTCCGCCCGCGCGGTGGATCGCGCCGTCGACGCCGCCGCCGCCGAGGAGCGACGAGTTCGCCGCGTTCACGATCGCGTCGACGTGCTCGCGGGTGAGGTCGCCGCGCACGGCTCTCAGGGTGGTCACGACTCCTCCTCCAGGCTTCGTCCGAGGGCAGCGATCGCCGCAGGTCCCACGCGGCAGCAGCCGCCGATCAGATCCGCTCCCGCCGCGCGCCAGGAGGCGACCAGCGCGGGGTCGAAGGCCGCGTCGCCTGCCCAGCGACGCTCGACGGCGTCCCACTCCTCGCCGCTGTTCGGGTACACGACGACCAGCTTGCCGGTGACGGAGCGGGCGATGCGGACCGCCTCGGCGACGTCGCCGGGCGGGCAGCAGTTCACTCCCACGCCGAGCACCTCCTCGGAGGCGGCGGCGACGGCGAGCGCCTCGGCCAGGGGCTCGCCGGCCGCGGTGCGGCCCGAACGGCCGCTCACGCAGATCCAGGCGGGGACCGAGGAGCCCGCGAGGGCCTCCACGACGGCGCGCACCTCCCGCACCGACGGGATGGTCTCGACGGCGAGCAGGTCGGGCCCGGCCGCGGCCAGGGTCTCCAGTCGCGGGCGGTGCCAGGCGGCGAGCTCGCCGACGGTGAGGCCGTCGTCGCCGCGGTACTCGGAGCCGTCGCCGAGGCTAGCGCCGTAAGGGCCGACGGCGGCGGCGACCCAGCCGCTCTGCGCGCGCCGGGCCAGGTCGACGCTCTCCCGGAGGGCGCGCTCGGCGAGGCCCGGGGCCAGGCCCGCGGCCGCGAATCCGCTCGCGGACACCTGGTAGCTCGCGGTCACCGCGACCCGGGCGCCCGCCTCGGCGAAGGCGCGGTGCGCGTCGACGACCCGGCCGGGCTCCTCCAGCAGGACCCGGGCGCTCCAGAGCGAGGAGTCCACCGCGACGCCCTGCGCCTCCAGCTCCGTGCCCAGGCCCCCGTCGAGCAGCAGCGGGCGCACCCGCGCCGCGGCGACGAGGCCGGCGGTCACGAGCGGTTGTTGGAGAGCTCGAAGATCTTCACGAGCTCGGCGATGGCCGCCTCGCGGGCGTCTCCGCCCTCCTCGAACATCGCGGTGATGTGCGTGCGGAGGTGGTTCTCGACGATGAGCTTGTTGAGCGAGCCGAGCGACTTCTGGATCGCGAGGGACTGCGTGACGATGTCGACGCAGTAGTCCTCGTTCTCGATCATCCGCTCGAGGCCGCGCATCTGGCCGCCCAGGATCCGGGCGCGGTGCAGCGAGCGCTTCTTGAGGTCCTCGATCACTCCTCCAGCCTACGCGCCGCAGGCGGTACCCGGGCGGGGTATGCGCGCCTACGATCGAGGGGTGAGCACCCGCAAGCCGTCCCGCGCGACCGCCGCCCGCTACCCCTCGCGCGACCGCGCCCGCATGGCGCTCGCGCCCGGGATCCTCGGCGCGATCGTGCTGCTGGCCGGGCTCGCCCTCGTCGGCTCCGACGCCTACGACTTCATCCGCTACCCGGTCGCGATCCTCGCGGCGGTCATCGGCTGGTTCGCGATCCAGGCGCGCGCACTCCTCTGGCTGATCGGGCTCGTCCCGGTGCTCGTGCTGTGGAACCCGGTGCTGCCGTTCGCCTTCCCGGACGCGATCTGGTCCTCGCTGAGCCTCGCCGCGGTCGGCGTCTTCGTGGCGGCGGGCCTCGTCATCCGCGTCCCGACTCCGGAATGACGACGAGCGCGACCGTCCGCGCGGCGGAGCGCCGACCGGACCGCCCCGAGGAGTAGACTGGCGGCGCACCCGCACGCCGGGGATGCTGCGACCGGGTCCCAGACCCGTTGCTCGGAGCTCCCGACGGCCACCGGATGCACCGACGCCCGACGCCTCCCCGGAGGCGATCCGGCGGATGCACGGCGACGGCAGCGCGCGGGAACCCCTCCTCCGCCCCCCGTCACACATCGAGGAGGAGCATGGCTCGCAGCGGCCAGCGTCAGTCCGGTCAGACGCGACGAGCGTCGAACGCCGCCGGGAGCCGACCCCGATCGCGCTCGCGCGGCGTGGACAACGCGGGGATCATCCCGATCCTCGCCCGCCGCGTCCGCGAGGTGGAGGCGAAGGCCCAGACCGGCAAGGTCGGACCGACCAACCGGACGAAGTTCCTGGTGATCGCCCTCCTGATGCGCGAGGAGCGCAAGCGGGTCAAGGTCGATCCCTCGCTCAGCGACGCGCAGCGCGCCGAGGAGATGAAGCGCCTCGACGGCATCGCCACGATCCTGGCCAAGACGGCCGCCCGCGACACCAGCCTGATCGCGCTGCTCGAATCGGAGGCCGGCGTCACGGCGGCCGCGCAGAAGCTCCGCCGCGACTGGCTGCTCGAGGCGGGCGCGGAGCTCAGCCCCGACGAGCTGCTCATCGTGACCGAGCCGGAGCCCAAGCCCGAGGTGCCGGTCAACCAGGTCGTGCCGCAGTCGGTGCGCGCCCGGCAGCTGGCGAACCCCTTCCTCCCGCCGGACTTCTCGATCGCCGAGGCCTCCGCTCCGGCGCCGCGTCGCAGGCTCGACGACTGGGAGCTGCTCGGGCCGCTCTTCAAGGCGTTCGAGTACGGAGCGGGCGGACGGGCCGCGAGCATGGAGCTCCCGGAGCCGCCGAAGCTCGACCGGGTCTCGCCGCGCGGCCGCGAGCTGATGCCGCACCAGGCGCGCTTCATCGAGAGCGCCCGCGAGGGGCACCGCAGCTTCCTGCTCGCCGACGAGCCGGGTCTGGGCAAGACCGCGCAGAGCCTCCTCGCCGCCTCGGTGGTCGGGGCGTACCCGCTGCTCGCGGTGGTGCCGAACGTGGTCAAGATGAACTGGGCGCGCGAGGTGGAGCACTGGACGCCGCAGCGGCGCGCCACGGTGATCCACGGAGACGGCGGCACGCTCGACGCGTTCGCCGACGTTGTCATCGTCAACTACGACATCCTCGACCGGCACATCGGCTGGCTCGGGAGCCTGGGCTTCCGCGGCATGGTCGTCGACGAGGCGCACTTCATCAAGAACCTCCGCTCGCAGCGCTCGCAGAGCGTGCTCGCGCTGGCGTCGAGGATCCGCGAGACCACTCCGGGGCACGATCCGCTGATGATCGCGCTGACCGGCACCCCGCTGATCAACGACGTCGACGACTTCCGCGCCATCTGGCGCTTCCTCGGCTGGATCGACGAGACCAAGCCGGGACCGGAGCTGATGGGCCGCCTCGAGGAGACGGGCCTCACCCCCGCCGACACGGGCTTCTACCCGGAGGCGCGCGAGGCCGTGATCGACCTCGGCATCGTCCGGCGCAAGAAGATCGACGTCGCCGCCGACCTGCCGTCGAAGCGGATCGTCGATCTGCCCGTCGAGCTGGACGACGACCTCGGCCGCTCCATCCAGAAGGCCGAGCGCGAGCTCGGCGCCCGCATGCTGCAGCGCTTCAGGGCGGTCACCTCCTCGATCACGCACGAGCTCGACGACGACGAGCGCGAGCGGTTCATCCGCATCGTGGCGCAGAGCGAGCTCGAGGAGTCGAAGTCGGCCAAGACCGGCGAGAACGTCTTCACCATGGTGCGCCGGATCGGCCAGGCCAAGGCGGCGCTGGCCGCCGACTACGCCTCGCAGCTGGCCCGCTCGGTGGGCAAGGTCGTCTTCTTCGCGAAGCACATCGACGTGATGGACCAGGCGGAGGACACGTTCGAGAAGCGCGAGCTCACGTCCGTCTCGATTCGGGGAGACCAGACCGCGGCGTTCCGCCAGACGCAGATCGACGCCTTCAACGAGGACCCCGACGTCTCGGTCGCCGTCTGCTCGCTCACCGCGGCGGGAGTCGGCGTGAACCTGCAGGCGTCGTCCAACGTGGTGCTCGCCGAGCTGTCGTGGACGTCGGCCGAGCAGACGCAGGCGATCGACCGCGTGCACCGCATCGGCCAGGAGGAGCCGGTGACGGCGTGGCGGATCATCGCGGCGCACACGATCGACGCGAAGATCGCCGAGCTCATCGACGCCAAGGCCGGTCTCGCCGCCCGCGCGCTCGACGGCGCGGACGCCGAGACGGCCTCGGCCGACACGGTGCAGCTGGACGCCCTCATGCACGTCCTGCGCGAGGCGATCGGCTGAGCGCACCCGACCGGGCCGGCTGAGAGCTCAGCCGGTCCGGGCGAGCGGTGCGGCGAAGAAGTCCTTCTCGAACGAACTCGACCGCAGGAACGCGTCCCTCATCGCGGCGCGCTGCCTCGGTGAGGCGTCGCGGGCGGCCTGCTCCGTGAACTCGATCGCCCGCTCGGTGGCCGTCGCGAAGACCGGGTCGCCGTACGTGAGCAGCCAGTCCGCGTAGGGGTGCTCGGGGTGCCCGGAGGCGGCGAGGCGCGACCCGACGTCGGCGTAGAGCCAGAAGCAGGGGAGCAGGGCGGCGACGATCTCGCCGTAGCCGCCCCGCGCGGCGACCGCGAGCAGGTGGTCGGTGTAGCCGCGGGTCACGGGCGCGGGAGCCGCGTCCCTGGTCCCGAGCCGGTCGCGGTGCAGCTGCGCCTCCGCTGCGAGGGCGGACGCCGAGCCCTCGGCCCAGAAGACCTGCTCGGCGGTGGTCGGCGCGCGCTGCGCCGCCACGGCCAGGACGCGGGCGTACTCGGTGAGGTAGAGAGCGTCCTGCTCGAGGTACCACTCGAAGTCCTCCCGCCCGAGGGAGCCGTCGCCGAGGGCCCGCACGAACGGGAGCGCGTCGATCTCGTCGCGGAGGGTCCGCGTCCGCTCCCAGACGTCCGCGCAGAACGCCGGAGGACGTTGCCGGTGGAAGTGGTCGATCGGGCCGTTGCCGGAGCCGACCTCGAGAGCGTCGGCGGCGCGCAGGGCGCCGGTCAGCCACTCCTTGGCCTCCGTCAGCGCCTCGACCAGGGCGTCGGAGGAGGCGTCGCGCCCGGCCAGGAGCGTCGCCATCGCGGACGAGAGCGAGCACCCGGTGCCGTGCGTGTTCGAGGTGGCGACGCGCTCGCCGGGGACCTCGCGCACGAGGCCGTCGGGGGTGACGATCGCGTCCGGGGTGGCGGGGCCGTCGAGGTGGCCGCCCTTCACCAGCACGGCGGCCTCGAGGGCGCGGGCGAGTGCCGCTCCCTGCGCGAGCGCGGCCGGCCAGTCGGAGGCGGTCGGCTCTCCGGCCAGCACGCCCAGCTCGGGGAGGTTCGGCGTCACCAGGTCGGCGCGGCGGAGCAGGTCGCGCACGGCGTCCTCCGCCTCGGGAGCGAGCAGCCGGTGACCGCTGGTCGCGACCATCACCGGATCCACGACCACGACGGGCGGGCGGACCTCGTCGAGCCACTCGGCGACGACTCCGGCGTACTCGGCCGTGGCGAGCATCCCGATCTTCACCGCGTCGATCGTGACGTCGTCGCTCACCGCGTCGAGCTGCTCGCGGAGGAACGCGGCGGGTGGCAGGTGCACGGAGCGGACACCGTGCGTGTTCTGCGCGACGAGCGCGGTGACGACCGCCATGCCGTAGCCGCCGAGCGCGCCGATCGACTTGAGGTCGGCCTGGACGCCTGCACCGCCGGTCGGATCGGTGCCGGCGATGCTGAGGACACGGGGGACGCGGGCGCCGGCGGTCACCGGTCCCACTCCGCTCGGATCAGGCGGGCGGCCGCCGCGGGGTCGGCGGCCGTGCAGAGCGCCGACACGACCGCGAGGCCGGCCGCACCGGCGAGGCGGAGTGGCCCCGCGTCCGCGGCTCCGACTCCGCCGATGGCGACGCAGGGCAGCGCCGTGGCCGCGGCGAGGGCGGCGAACCCGTCGACACCGAGGGGAGCGGGGTGGTCGGGCTTGGTCGCGGTGGGCCGGATGACGCCGACGCCGAGGTAGTCGACCGTCCCCGCGGGCAGGGCGCGGACGGCGGCGAGGTGCTCGGGGGTGTTCGCGGTGAGCCCGATCACCGCGTCGGGTCCGAGCAGCGAGCGGGCGGCGGTGACGGGGAGGTCGGACTGCCCGAGGTGGACGCCGTGGACGCGGGCGCCCGCGAGGCGGGCGGCGAGGGCGACGTCGACGCGGTCGTCGACCAGCAGGGTCGTGCGCTCGTCGAGGACGGCGGCGACGGCCCGGGTCAGGGCGACGAGCTCGGCGGCGGGGGCGTCGTGATCGCGGATCTGCACGGTCGTGACTCCGCCCCGGACGGCGGCGGCGACCACCGCGGGCACGCCGCGCGGGCCGCACTGGGCGGTGTCCGTGACGAGGTAGAGCGAGAGGTCGAGGCTCATGCGATCCGCGCCCCGGCCTCGGCGTCGGCCGGCTGGAGGGCAGCGAGGGCGTCGAGGAGGCCGACGGCGAAGGACCCGGGACCGCTGCTCGCGGCGGCGGCCCGCTCGGCGGCGAGGCCCCAGACCGCGGAGGCGCTGACGGCCGCGTCGAGCGGGCGGGCGCCCGCGCCGAGGAACGCCGCCATCACGGCGCCGAGCGCGCAGCCGCCGCCGGTCACGCGGGTCAGCAGCGGGTGGCCCCCCGTGACCCGGACGATCCGCTCGCCGTCGGTGACGAGGTCGACCGCTCCCGAGACGGCGACCACGCCGCCGGTGCGGCGGGCGAGGACGCGGGCGGAGTCGAGCGCCTGCTCGGCGGTGTCGACGGCGTCCACGCCGCGGCCGCCCGCACCGGCTCCCGCGAGGGCGAGGATCTCGGAGGCGTTGCCGCGGATGATCGCGGGCCGCGCCTCGAGCAGCTCCACCGCCAGAGCGGTGCGGACGGGCAGCGGGCCCACGGCGACCGGATCGAGCACCCACGGGGTACCGGCGCGTCCGGCCGCGGCGACCGCCTCGCGAGCACCCTCGCGCTGCTCCGCTCCGGGCGTGCCGAGGTTGACGAGCACGGCCGAGGCGAGGCCCGCGAAGACGCCCGCCTCGCCGGGCAGGTCGCACATCGCCGGGCTGGCGCCGAGGGCCAGGAGGCTGTTGGCGGTGAAGCCGGTGACGACCGCGTTCGTGATGCACTGCACCAGGGGCCCGGCGGCGCGGAGCTCGGCGAGATCGCGACCCACGGACGCCGGGTCGGGCGCCGTGTCGGCGGGGAGGGTCGGGTGGACAGGCGTGCGAATGCTCATTCGCGACATCCCTTCGCTAGTACGAACTAGATCAGGTTCAACGGGTCTTCTCTCAGCCCTGGCGGGCACCCCGTGTCACTGCGCACGACCCTAGCAGCGGGCGCGGGCGCGCTCGCTGCTGCAGTGCGAGAGGAGCCAGCGGGACGTCGTCGCCCCTTCGCCCGTGAGCGGCCGCTCAGCCGGTGAGGATCGTCGAGTCGCCGCGCGGCCCCACCGCGACGCGGAGGCCGATCGGAAGCCGCTCGCGCATCGCGTCGACATGGCTGATCAGGCCGATCGTCCGACCGCCCGACCGCAGCTCGTCGAGCGTGCTGAGCGCCGTCTCGAGCGTCTCGGCATCGAGCGAGCCGAAGCCCTCGTCGATGAACATGGTCTCGAGCGAGATGCCGCCGGACTGCGCCGTCACCACGTCGGCGAGGCCGAGGGCGAGGGCGAGCGAGGCGAGGAACGTCTCGCCGCCGGAGAGCGAGGCGGGCTGCCGGCGGACGCCGGTGAAGGCGTCGAGCACGTCGATCCCGAGGCCGGAGGCGGCGCCGCGGTAGGCGAGCGAGTCGTCGTGGGCGAGCGCGTAGCGGCCGCTGGTCATCGCGTCGAGGCGGAGGTTCGCCGCGGTCACGATCTCCTCCAGACGTCCGGCGAGGGCGAAGGCCTCGAGGTCCATCCGGCGCGTGTTCTGCCCCCGGCCGGAGACGGTCTCGGCCAGCGCGCGCAGCTCCTCGTGGCGGCGGAGGCGCTCACCCAGCACCGCGAGGCGGCCCGCGGCCGTCGCGGCGAGCTCGGCCAGGCGCTCCGAGCGGTGCTCGAGCACGGAGAGGCCGGCTCGCGCCTCGTCGCGACGGGCGGAGGCCTCGCGCGAGCGCCCCTCGGCGTCGGCGAGGTCGACGGCCGTGCCCGGCAGTCCGCGGAGCTCCGGGTCGGCGAGCACCGCCTCCGTCGCGCTCCGCCGTCGCTCGTGCTCGGCGACGACGGCCTCGGCCCGCGCCCGGTCCCCGCTGGCCAGCGCGGCCGACTCGGCCTCCTCGGCGGTCGTGAAGCCGCGCTCGGCGAGGACCTCGGCGAGCTCCTCCCGGGCGGCGGCGGCGGCCTCGGACCGCGAGACGGCCGCCTCCTCGGCCTCGACCAGGGCGACGGCACGACGGCGCTGGGCGTTCAGCTGCTCGACGCGCGAGGGGACGCTCGTCGCGCCGTCGCGGAAGGCCTCGACGCGCTCCCGCAGCAGCCGCAGCGCTTCAGCGGCGAGGGCGGACTCGTCGGCGCGGGCGCGGTGCTCCTTGCGAGCGGCGTCCCGCCCGGTCGTGAGAGCGTCGATCCGGGTGCGCAGCCGGATGCGCTCGCGCCGCAGCTCCTCCATGCGGGCGGCGGCGCGGCGCGCCGAGGCGAGCCGCTCCTCGTGCGCCGGGCGGAGCGACTCCGGATCCGCGTCCTCGCCCACGCGCTCCTCGAGCGCCGCGAGAGCCCGAGCCGCGGCTCCCTCGCGCTCGCGGGCGCCGTCGAGGGCGGCGGCGGCGCGCTCCACCGCGACGCGGGCCCGGTCGAGGTCGTCGGTGCCGACCGTCGTCGGGCCGTCGTGCTCGGCCGGGCGGGGGTGCTCGCACGAGCCGCAGACGGGGCAGGGCTCGCCCGGCTCCAGCCGCTCGGCGAGCTCCCCGGCGAACCCGGCGAACCGGCGCGCGATCAGGGCGGCCTGCTCCGCGGCGCGCTCGCCGTGGACGCGCGCCGCGTCGGCGTAGGCCGTGCGGAGCCGCTGCAGGCCCGCCGCAGTGAGATCGCGCTCGAGGGCCGCGGCGATCCTCCGCTCGAGCGCGGCGAGCTCGTCGACGCGCGCGGGGACGGCGGCGGCCTCCCCGGCCAGGGACTCCTCCTCGCCGGCGAGCGCGTCGACGCGAGCGGGCAGCTCGCGCAGCTCCGCCTCGATCCCGGCGAGCGCGGTCGCCGCCGCCTGCTCGGCGCGCGCGGACCGCTCGGCGACGCGCTCCGCGTCGGGGAGCCGGCGCTCCTCGGCCAGCGCCTCGGTGAGGGCGCCGAGGACAGCGGCGAGCCGTTCGGCCGTCTCGGCGGCCGGGCCCCCGGACGCGTCCCCGTAGGCGTCGGCCGCGAGGTCGCGCTGCTGCCGGGCGGCCCGCTCCTTCTCGGCGGCTGCCCGGGCGGAGCGGAGCAGCGGCAGCACGCCGTCGGCCCGGTGCGCGCGCTCGATTGCGGCCCGCTGCTGCTCGACGTGCGCCTCGGCGACCACGAGCTCCTCCGCCTCGATGAGGGCGCGCCGGCGCCGCTCCTGGCCCCGGGCGGTGCGCCGGGCCTCGTCGAGAGCGGCGCCCGCGGCCTCGTGCGCCGCGTCGGCCGCGGCGGAGCCGGCCCGGGCCGCCTCGAGCGGAGCGGCGAGCCGCGCCGGCAGCCCGGCGAACCAGGCGGCGTCCGGCAGAGGCGGCTCGGCTCCGTCATCGAGGAGCCGGACGGCCTCGTCCGCGAGCGCCGTCACGGCCGCGCGCTCCTCCTCGAGCCCGACGGCGCTCGCGTCGCGCTGCTCGAGCAGGCGGCGGCGGAGCAGATCGAAGCGCTCGGTCGCGAAGAGCGTGCGCAGGAGCCGCTGCCGGTCGTCGTTCTTCGCGAGCAGGAACTCGTGGAAGCGGTTCTGCGCCAGCAGGATCACCTGGAGGAACTGGTCCTTCGTCAGGCCGACGATCCGGCCGATGTCGGCGCCCACCTCCTTCGCGCTCGACGAGAGCCCGACCCAGGTGCCGTCGACCTGCTCCAGCAGCTCGACCTTCGCCGGCTGGGTCGTGGTGCCGGTGCCGCGCCGTTTCGGCCGCTCGTACTCGGGCGAGCGCCGGACGCGGTAGACGCGCCCCGCCGCCTCGAAGTCGAGCTCGGCGAAGGTCTCGTCCTCGGGGCCGCTGTGGTCGCTCCGGAGGCGCGAGGCGGTGCCGTCGAAGCGGGGGACCGAGCCGTAGAGCGCGAACGCGATCGCGTCGAGGATCGTCGACTTGCCCGCTCCGGTGCGCCCGGCGATGAGGTACACGCCCACGTCCTCGAGCCGGTCGAAGTCGACGCACTGCTCGGCGCGGAACGGTCCGAGCCCGGCGAAGGCGAGTCGGCGGATCCTCACCGCAGAGCCTCGGCCTCGACGGCCGCGAGCGCGTCGAGGGTGAGGGCGCGCTCGGTCTCCGTGGCGCCGTGACCGCCGCGGACGTGGGCGAGGAAGTCGTCGACGACCTCCACGTCGCTCCGCCCGCGGATCCGCTCGGCGTACGCGCGCGGCTCGGCCGCGGCGTGCGGGGGCCGGTGCTCGAGCGTGGCGCAGCCGGGGAAGCGCGACTGCAGGCGCGCCATCGCGTCGAGCGGGCGCACGGGATCGGTGAGCACCGCCGAGACCCAGTCGCCCTCCACCTCGGCCAGGGAGGGATCGCGCAGCAGCTGCTGGAGCTCGCCCTCGATCACGCTGAGCCTCCTCGGTACGGGGAGCGGCGACCACTCGACGCCCTCGAGCCCCTCGGGCCCGATCGTCACCAGCCAGGCGCCGCGCGGCTTCGACGCCTCGCCGAACGAGTAGTGCAGCGGCGCTCCGGAGTAGCGCACGCCCGGCAGCAGTTCGGCGCGTCCGTGGATGTGCCCGAGCGCCGCGTAGTCGGCCGCGGCGAAGTGCTCGACCGAGACGTAGTCGAGCCCGCCCGCCGTGATGTCGCGCTCGAGGACCGCGGCCGGGGCTCCGACCGCGAAGCAGTGCGCGAGCACGACCCAGGGACGGCCCGCCGCCTCGGCGGCGGCGCGCACCCGCGCCATCGCGAAGGCGAGCACGTCCTCGTGGCGGCGCAGCTGCTCCTCCGGGTGCCGGTGGCGGTAGAGGGCGGGCTCGAGGAAGGGGATGCCGTGGACGCCGACCTCGAGGCCGGACGCGTCGCGCAGCAGGACCGGCTCGGCGTACGCCTCGGGGTCGGTGAGGACGTGGACGCCCGCTCCGCGCAGGAGCCCGGCCTGGAAGCCGAGCCGGGCGGGGGAGTCGTGGTTGCCGCTGGTGAGGACGACCTCGGCGCCGGCCGCGCGGATCGCCTCGAGCGTGCGGGTGAGGAGGGTGTAGTGCTCTGCGGCGGGCACGGCGGAGTCGAAGACGTCGCCGGCGATCAGCACCGCGTCCACGCGCTCGGCCCGCACCGTCTCGACCAGGGCCTCGAGCACGGTCGCGAGCGCCGCCGTCGTGGAGTGACCGTGGAAGGTGCGGCCGATGTGCCAGTCCGAGGTGTGCAGCAGCTTCACGGTCGTCCTTCCTCTGCGTCGTCCGGGGGAGTGCCTCCAGGCTAGTGAGGCCCTCCGACACCGGCGGCGCAGCGGACACCTCCCGTTCACCGGGAGGTGCACAATAGGGCGTCGGTCGAGCAGAGGAGATGGTCGTGAAGCTGCCCCGCGTCCCCGCGACGATCCTGGGTCTGGGCTCGCGCACCCGCGCCGCCGCCGAGGACACCGCTCCCATCCAGCGTCTGCGCCCGGACGACGAGCCGGCCCGCACCAGCACGGTCGACAACGCGATCTACCAGGACGGCCGCCGGGTCGTCTCACCCGGCAGCATCCCGGAGGCGCTCGCCGCCCTGCAGAAGCTGCCCGACGCGATGGCGTGGATCGGGCTGTACCGGCCGAACGCGGCCGAGCTCGCCGCGCTCGAGGACGAGTTCTCGATGCACCCGCTCGCCCTCGAGGACGCGATCAGCGCGCACCAGAGGCCCAAGCTCGAGCGGTACGGCAGCGACATGTTCGTGGTGCTGCGCGCCGCCAGCTACTCCGACCAGCGCGAGGAGGTCGACTTCGGCGAGCTCCACCTGTTCGTGGGGTCGAACTTCGTCGTCACGGTCCGCCACTCCGAGAAGCCCGACCTCTCGCTGGTGCGGCGGCGGATGGAGGCCGATCCGGAGCTGCTGCGCGTCGGCCCGGTCGCCGTGCTGTACGCGATCCTCGACGCCGTCGTGGACCAGTACTCGCCCGTCGTCGCCGGTCTCGAGAACGACATCGACGAGATCGAGGCGCAGGTCTTCGAGGGCGACCCGGCGGTGTCCCGCCGCATCTACGAGCTCAGCCAGGAGGTGCTGGACTTCCAGCGCGCGGTCGCTCCGCTGACCGGCATGCTCGGGCGGCTCGTCACCGACTTCGAGGTGTTCCAGTCCGATGTGGAGCTGCGCCGCTACATCCGCGACGTCGCCGACCACGTCGCGCTCGTCACCGAGCGGGTCGACGGTTTCCGCACCACGCTGCGGGAGATCCTGGCGGTGAACGCGACCCTCGTCGCCCAGCGCCAGAACGAGGACATGAAGAAGCTCGCGGAGGTGGGCAACCAGCAGAACGACGAGGTCAAGCGGATCTCCGCGTGGGCGGCCATCTTCTTCGCGCCGACCATGATCTCGAGCATCTACGGCATGAACTTCGACGTGATGCCCGAGCTGCACGTGGCGTGGGGGTACCCGGCGGCGCTCGCGGCGATGCTCGCCTCGAGCGTGGTGCTGCACCGGCTCTTCAAGCGGTGGGGCTGGCTCTGAGCCCGCGTCCCGCGACGTGTCAACACCGTGACGGTCCCGAAGGCTCCGCGTAGCGTCGGTCGCGGGCCGTCCGGCCCCTGAGCGGAGGGACTCCCGATGACTCCGGAGGACACGACCACGACGGCCCCGCGGCCCCGCTCCCTCTGGCGGGCGAGCGCGGCTCCGATCCCCTCCGACGAGTTCGTCCCGGGCGCGCACTACGACGACGTCGTGGTCGGCGCCGGGCTCACCGGGCTGGTCACCGCGCTCCTCCTGCAGCGGACCGGCCGGCGCGTGCTGGTGCTGGAGGCGCGGGAGGTCGGCGCGGTCACGACCGGGAACACGACGGCGAAGCTCAGCCTCCTACAGGGAGCGCACCTCTCCCGGATCGCGGAGCGCAACATCCCCGCGGTGACCGAGGCCTACGTCGCGGCGAACCTCGCGGGCTTCCGCTGGCTGCTCGACTACTGCGAGGGCGCGGGCGTGCCGGTGCAGAGGCGCACCGCCTACAGCTACGCGCAGACGCCCGAGGGCGTGGACGCCGTCCTGAAGGAGCACACGACCGCGCGCCGCTTCGGCCTCGCGACCCGCCTCGTCGGCGAGCTCGACGTGCCGTTCCCCAGCACGGCGGCCGTCGCCCTCGACGACCAGGCCCAGTTCGACCCGATGGACGTCCTCACGGCGCTCGCCGCCGACTTCCGCGCCGCCGGGGGCACCCTGGTGCAGGGCGTCCGGGCCCTCGGGATGCGAGCGACCGCTCCCGTCCGGGTCCGCACCAGCGCGGGCCCGGTGACCGGGGACCGGGCCTACCTGCTCACGGGGGCGCCGATCCTCGACCGCGGCCTGTACTTCGCCAAGATCGCCGCGCTGCGCTCGTACGCGGTCGCGTTCCGCACCGACGCGCCGATCCCCGACGGCATGTACCTCTCGGTCGACGAGCCGACCCGCTCGGTGCGCGACGCCGAGCGCGACGGCGAGCGGCTCCTCCTGATCGGCGGCAACGGCCACCCCGTGGGGCGCAGGCCCGTCACCTCGGAGGCGGTGGACGACCTGGTCGCCTGGACGCGGCGGTCCTTCCCGGGGGCGGAGCCGGTCGCGCAGTGGAGCGCCCAGGACTACGAGCCGTTCCACCGTGTGCCGTTCGTGGGCTGGCTGCCGCGGGGCCGCGGACGGATCTTCCTGGCGACCGGCTACGCCAAGTGGGGGATGACCAACGCGGTGCAGGCCGCGCTGACGCTCGTCGCCGACCTCGAGGGCGGGACGCCGGCCTGGGCGAGGACGCTGCACCGCCGGCCCACGCTGCCGCGGGTGATGGCGGAGGGGCTCGGCGCCGGGCTGGCGGTGGGCGCCTGGTACGCCCGCGGGTGGTCGGCAGCGCTCCGCGCGCCCCGCTCGGCCGGGGTGGTGCCGGCGGAGGGCCAGGGCTCGCTCGCCCGCGACGGCCTGCAGCCCGTCGCGGTCTCCACCGTGGAGGGGCGGCGCTGCGCGGTGTCGGCGGTGTGCCCGCACCTGGGCGGGATCGTCACCTGGAACGACTCGGAGCGCAGCTGGGACTGCCCGCTGCACGGCTCCCGCTTCGCAGCCGACGGGACGGTGCTGGAGGGGCCGGCGGTCGAGCCGCTCGCCCCGCTGGGCTAGGACGGCCGCCGGCTCAGCGGAGCCGACGGCCGAGGCAGGCCCCGCGGAGCAGGCGGCTCAGTCCTCGTCCGCTCCGGGCTCCGCGACCTCGTCGCCGTCCGCGCCCGAGGCGTCGCCGGTCGTGTGCAGATCGGTGTCGCCCGGGATGCTGAAGTCGCTCAGCGGGTCCAGGGGCTTCTTGTCGTCGGTGTCGTCGCTCATGCCTGCCACCCTACGAGCGTCCGGCGAGGCGCTGCACCGCGGCGACCGGGATCGACAGCCACTCCGGCCGGTTGCGCGCCTCGTAGATCGCCTCGTAGACGGCCTTGTCGAGCTCGAACGCGTCGAGCACCGCCCGGTGCGCGGTGACCGCGTCGCCCGCCTGCTCGGCGTAGCCCTCGAGGAACGCGGCACGGCTCGCCGCCGCCCACGCCGCCCTCGAGGCGCCCGGCTCGGCCTGCTCGTGCGCACCCGCCGCGTAGTCGAAGGAGCGCAGCATCCCCGCCACGTCGCGCAGCGCCACGTCGGGAAGACGGCGCTCGTGCATGGGCCGCAGCGGCTCGCCCTCGAAGTCGAGGAGCACCCAGCCGCGATCGGGCACGGACAGGACCTGCCCGAGGTGGTAGTCGCCGTGGATGCGCTGGAGCCTCGGCCACGTAGCGGTCTCGGCGGCGCGGAACACGGCCTCGATCGCCTCCGAGTCCTCGGCGATCACGGGGACCTCGGCCGAGGCGATGCGCAGGCGACGGCGCATGGCCGCGACCATCCGCTCGACGACCTCGGACGTGGTGTCCTCGGTCGGCATGACCTCCGCCAGCGTCGCGTGCACCTCGGCGGTGGCGCGGCCCAGCTCGCGGGCGGGTCCGGTGAAGTCGGAGTCGGCGGCGACCGCCTCGAGGGCGACGCGCCACGCGTCCTGGACCCCGGGGAGGAACTCCTGCGCGAAGGCGAGGTGCCCGAAGGCGCGGCCCGTCTCCTCGCCCTCGTCGTCCCACTCGCCGGTCACGTTGCCGATCACGGGCGGGACGAGGGCGCTCCCGGCGGCGTTGAGCGCCGACTGCACCGTCACGTCCGGGTTGTCGCCGTGGTGGAGGGCGCGGAAGACCTTGACGATCACCGGGGTCGCGTCGGATCCGTCGTCGGCGGTGGTGCGGACGATCACCGAGGTGTTCGACTGCTCGCCGCTGAGCACCTTCGAGGACGCGAACGCCCCGATCGCGGCACCCGGTTGCCGGTGGCCCTCGGCGCGGGCGCCGCCCTGGGCGCCGTCCTCGTCGGAGCGGCCACCGTCGGCGATCATCCCGAGCAGGGCGCGGGCGAACACCGGGTCGCGCGGAGCGTCGTACACGAAGTGCGCGTCGTCGGAGTAGACGAGGGCGTCCTCGAGCCCCGGCACCGGAGCCGCGTGGACGGTCACCGGCACCTGGTACAGCACCGGGCTCGTGCCTGCCCGGTCGATGAAGAGGTGGTCCACCACCTCCGCCTCGCCGGGGTGCAGCGACCAGGCGCCGCGGACCTCCAGCTCGGGGCGCCGCCCCTTGCTCGCGTACCACCTCTGGTCCGCCACCCATGCGGCGATGCGGTCGATCGACAGGCCTGCGCTCATGCTCTTCCCTCCGTCGGCACCCCGAACCCTACTGGCCGCGGACGACGGGCGGAGGGGCTTGCGGCGGGGCGCTCAGGCCAGCTCGAGCACGTCCAGCGTCCAGGCGTACTCGAACGCGATCTCGCGCCAGCGCTCGTAGCGTCCGCTCACTCCGCCGTGTCCCGCTGTCATCTCGGTGCGCAGCAGCGCGGGAGCGCCGACCTCGCGGAGCCGGGCCACCCACTTCGCCGGCTCCACGTACAGCACCCGGGTGTCGTTGAGGCTCGTCGTCGCGAGGATCCGGGGGTACTGCACGTCCTCGCGGACGTTCTCGTAGGGCGAGTACGACTTCATGTAGGCGTAGACCTCGGCGTCGTGCAGCGGGTCGCCCCACTCGTCCCACTCGATCACCGTGAGCGGGAGCGACGGGTCGAGGATCGAGGTGAGCGCGTCGACGAACGGGACCTGCGCGAGGACGCCGGCGAACGCCTCCGGGGCGAGGTTCGCGACCGCGCCCATCAGCAGGCCGCCGGCCGACCCTCCCTGCGCGACCAGGCGGTCCGGAGTGGTGAAGCCCGCGTCGACCAGGTGCCGCGCCGCGGAGACGAAGTCGGTGAAGGTCGTCCGCTTCGCCAGCGTCTTCCCGTTCTCGTACCAGGAGCGGCCCATCTCCCCGCCGCCGCGGACGTGCGCGACGGCGAAGACGACGCCGCGGTCGAGCAGCGAGAGGCGCGCGATCGAGAAGCCCGGGTCGATGCTCGCCTCGTACGAGCCGTAGCCGTAGAGGAGGAGCGGCGCGGGGGCCGAGTCCGGATCGGCGGCGTCGCGGCGCCAGACGAGCGAGAGCGGCACCCGCGTGCCGTCCTCCGCCACGGCCCACTCCCTCCTCTGCACGTACAGCGCGGGGTCGTAGTCGCCGAGCACCGGCTGCTGCTTGAGCACCGTGCGCTCGCCCGTCGCGACGTCGAGCGCGAGCACGGTCGAGGGGGTGACGAACGAGGTGTAGGCGAGGCGGAGGGAGGGCTGCTCCCACTCCGGGTTCCCCGCCAGGCCCGCGTCGTAGAGCGGCTCGTCGAAGACGATCTCCTCGAGCCGCGCTCCGGCGCCGTCCTCGCGGAGCAGCCCGAGCCGGGTGGCTCCGTCGGCGCGGTACGAGACGACGACGTGCCCGGCGAAGGCGTCGACGCCCTCGATCCGGCGACCCTCGCGGTGCGGCACCACCACGCGGCGCTCGCGGGCCCGGGCGTCGGCGTCGAGCGACAGGTCGGCCGGCTCCTCGACGATCTCGAAGTCGAGGGCGCCGTCGTTGTGCACGATCAGCAGGCGGTCGCGCCCGTCGATGACGGCGTGCTCGACCTCGTACTCCACGCCCTCGCGGCGCGGCCACACCGAGCGGAAGGAGCCGGTCGGGTCGGACGCGTCCAGCAGCAGGCACTCGCTCGTGATCTTGCTCCCGATCTCGATGACGAGGAAGCGGCGGCTGCGGGTGAGGCCCACGCCGGTCCAGTAGCGCTCGTCGGGCTCGGCGAAGACGACCTCGTCCGGGGTCCCGGCGCCGACCTCGTGCCGCCAGATCGTGTCGGGGCGCCAGGACTCGTCGACGGTCGGGTAGAAGACGAAGCGCGCGTCCGCGCCGAAGGTCGCTCCGCCGCCGGTCCCCTCGATGACGTCCGGCAGGTCCTCGCCGGTCTCGAGGTCGCGGATGCGGAGGGTGTAGCGCTCGTCGCCCTCGACGTCGGTGCCGAAGAGCAGCCGTCGGCCGTCCGCCGAGACGTCGAAGCTGCCGAGCGAGAAGAAGTCGTGCCCCTCCGCCTCCGCGTTGCCGTCCAGGACGACCTGCTCGCCCTCGAGCGGACCGCCCTCGGCGATCGACGGCGGCGTCCAGTCGTCCGGCCCGCTGATCGGCGCTCGGCAGTGCACGGCGTACTGGCGGCCCTCGTAGGAGCGCGAGAAGTACCACCAGGAGCCCTCCCGGACGGGGACCGAGAGATCGGTCTCCTTCGTCCGCGAGCGGATCTCCTCGAACAGGCGCTCGCGCAGCGGAGCGAGAGGAGCCAGCACCGCCTCGGTGTACGCGTTCTCGGCCTCGAGGTGCGCGATCACCTCGGGGCTCTCCTTCTCGCGCAGCCACTCGTAGTGGTCGACCACCACGTCGCCGTGGTGGCGGCGCTCGAGGGGGACGCGGCGGGCGACGGGCGGAACGGGCGCGGTCATCGCTCCAGCCTAGGGCGAGGGCGCCCCTGGCCGCCCGGGGTGCCGCAGCGGCGCCGGGCGTGATCACAATGGAGCATGGCCAGCGGTGCGGAGAACGAGTCGGCGACGTCCCGGGCGGGCGGTGCGCGGAGAGTGCAGACCGAGGTCGAGCGCAAGTACGACGTCGACGCGGGCACCCGGCTGCCCGACCTGACCGGCACCGGGAGCGTCGCGAGCGTCCGCACCGAGGAGCCGGTGACCCTCCGCGCCGAGTACTTCGACACCGCCGAGCGCGCTCTGTCCCGGGCGCGGATCACGCTGCGCCGCCGCGAGGGCGGATCCGACCAGGGCTGGCACGTCAAGCTGCCCGGCTCCTCCGGCCGCACCGAGATCCACGCGGAGCTCACGGCCTCGCGCACGGTCCCGTCCGCCGTCCGCGAGCCGGTGCTCGGGCAGGTGGGGCGCGCGCCGCTCGAGCCGCTGGCGCTGCTCGAGACGGTCCGCTCGATCACCCGCGCCCTCGACTCCCACGGGCGGGAGCTCGCCGAGATCGCCGACGACCTGGTGACCGCGCGCGACCAGCGCACCGGCCGCGAGCGGCGCTGGAGGGAGTGGGAGGTCGAGCTCGTCGACGTCCCGGGCGACGAGGGCGAGCGGGTCCTCGACGCGATCGAGCAGCGCCTCCTCGCCGCGGGCGCCCGCCCGGCCGCCAGCGCCTCCAAGCTCGCCCGGGCCACCGGCGGCCCGATCGAGGAGACGGTCCCGGATCCGCGGAACGGCGGGGAGGCGGCGCTCGCCGCGGTCCGCTCGCTCCTGCGCGAGCTGCGCGCCGTCGACCCGCGGGTGCGCCTCGAGGCCGACGACGCCCTGCACCGGATGCGCGTGCTCGCGCGCCGGCTCCGGTCCGTCCTCGCCGCCTCCCGCTCCGTGCTCGACCGTGCGGCGACCGACCCCGTGCGGGACGAGCTGCGCTGGCTGGGAGGGGTCCTCGGCGCGGCCCGCGACCAGGAGGTGCTCGCCGAGCGGTTCCGCACCTCCCTGGCGGCCGTCGAGGGCGCCCCGAGCACCCCCACCGCCCTGCTGGAGGAGATCGAGCACCGGCACGCCTCGGCGCTGCGCCGCGTCGACCGCACTCTGCGCGGCGGCCGCTACCTCGCGCTCCTCGCCTCGCTCGACGCCCTGCTCGCGGATCCGCCCCGCACCGCGCGGGCCGGCTCGAGCGCGACGGCGCTGGTGCGCCGCTCCGTCGCGAAGGACCTCGCGCGCATCTCCGCGGCGGGGTCCGCGGCGGCCGGCGGCTCGCTCGAGGCTCGTCACGACCTGCGGAAGGCGGCGAAGCGGCTCCGCTACACCGTGGAGGCGTGGCGGGCGGTCGTCCCCGAGGCCGTCGGCGCCCGGCGCCGCTCGCTCGCCGAGGCGGGAGAGGACCTCGCCGACGCCCTGGGGGAGGAGCGCGACGCGCTCGCCGCCCGTGCGCTGATCCTGGAGGAGGCCGATCGCAGCGGGGAGGGAGCCTTCGCGCTGGGGGTCGTCGCCGCCGAGGAGCGGCACCGCGCCAGACGGGCCGCGAAAGCCGCGGAGAAGGCGGGGGACCGTCTCGAGTCGCTCTCGCGCTGACCGCGCGGCCCCGCGGTCGCTGTCAAGCCGACGGCCCGGTCACACGGACGAAATCCACGGCGGATAATGTGAATCATGCCTTCCGTCCGTGCTCTTCCGTCACCGCTCCTGCGCCCGCGCCACTTCGACCGCGACGACGTCGTGGTCCATGCCGGCCTGTTCTCGCTGGTGAACTCGAGTACGACGCCCCGCGCGGCCTGGACCGAGGACCTGATCGCCATCGGCGAGGTCCTCGACGCCGCCGAATTCCCCTACCGCCTCATCCGCGGCACCGACGGCTCGCCCTTCCTCGCGGTGGACCGCGTGCTCGGCGCCGAGCTGGCCACGCTGCTGGCGCGCGCCTTCGCGACCGAGCCCTTCTACGCCAAGACGGTCGACAAGCGGGGCACCCCGCCCCAGCTCCTGGCCGAGGGCGTGCTCGCGCCGTACCCGCGCGCCTCCGTCTTCAAGCTCTTCCGCCCGCGCGTCTCCTCGACGGGATCGCTGCGCTACGGCGCCCGCAGCGGCGTCCGCCTCGAGCTGTGGAAGGTGGGCGAGGAGGAGATCATCACTCCCGCCGAGAACGCGCTCATGCGCAACAGCCTCCCCGTCGCCGAAGCCATCGACGCCCACGTCGAGGCGTACGGCCGCACCTGGCCGACGTTCGAGGGCATGTTCGAGCCGCTCGTCAGCGACATCCGCTTCGAGGTGGACATCGTCTTCTCGTGGGTCGACGGCACCGACCTGGAGTTCCAGCGCGCCCGTGCGGCCCGCATGGCGAGCTACGTGGTGGGCGAGGGCGACGACGCTCCGGCGCGCTTCCGCCAGATCGACGAGCTCAAGTACGCCCTGCGCAGCGTCTACATGTACGCGCCGTGGATCCGGCACATCTACATCGTCACCGACTCCCCGCGCCCGCGCTGGCTGGACGAGCACCCGGACGTCACCCTCGTGCGCAGCGAGGACCACTTCCGCGACCTCTCGGTGCTGCCGACGCACAACTCCCACGCGGTCGAGAGCCAGCTGCACCGCATCCCGGGGCTGGCGGAGCACTTCCTCTACTCCAACGACGACATGTTCTTCGGGCGCCCGGTCGACCCGTCGATCTTCTTCTCGCCCGGAGGCATCACGAAGTTCATCGAGGCGACGACGCGCATCGGCATGGGCGACTCCAACGCCTCCCGCAGCGGCTTCGAGAACGCGGCCCGCGTCAACCGGCGCCTGCTCCGCGAGCGCTTCGGCGCGATGACGACCCGTCACCTCGAGCACGCCGCCACGCCGCTCCGCAAGA
This sequence comes from Rathayibacter sp. AY1B7, assembly GCF_002932735.1. NCBI lineage: Bacteria > Bacillati > Actinomycetota > Actinomycetes > Micrococcales > Microbacteriaceae > Rathayibacter > Rathayibacter sp. AY1B7. The sequence goes on along the minus strand of NZ_PSWK01000011.1, from coordinate 58,086 downwards.
CCGTGATGGCCGAGCTCGAGGCCGAGTTCGAGCCGGAGTTCACCGCGACCGCCGCGAGCCGCTTCCGCTCCGCGAGCGACGTCTCCGTCACCAACTCGCTCTACCACTACTACGCGCTGATGACCGGGCGCGCGGTCGTGCAGGAGAACGCCTCGGTGAAGTACGTCGACACGACGATGCACCAGGGGCTGAAGGACATGCGCAAGCTCCTCAAGAACCGCGGAGTCGACTTCTTCTGCCTCAACGACGGCAGCTTCCCCGAGATCTCGGCGGAGGCGCGCACCAAGGCCGTCATCGGGTTCCTCGAGGAGTACTACCCGATCCCGGCTCCGTGGGAGCGCGAGGACTGACCGTGGGCTGGGCCGTCGGGGGAGCGGTGGCCGGGCTGCTTCTCGGCCTGGCGAGCTCGCTCGTGTTCCCGGGCATCGGAGTGGGAGCGGGCGTCGGCGTGGGCGTCGCGCTGGCCGCGGCGCTGGCGTTCGCCGGATGGCTGTTCGCGCGGGACCGCGCCGGCGGGCGCTGATACCGCCGGCCGTGTCCGAGGACGCGGTCGACGCGGCGCCCGGACGCGTCGGGGCGACCCCGACGCCCCGTCGCGTCGCTACGCGCTGACGCCCACCCGCTCCACGAGCGGCGGGTAGAGCTCCTCGTCCCGGGCGACGGGGGCCGCCGTCGCCGCGGCGATCTCGACGCCGTGGTCCGCGAGGATCCGCTGCGTCTCGTTCGCCGAGACGTAGGACACCTCGGTCGAGGCGCCGATCGGCACCACCGAGTGCAGCACCGTGCCGTCGTAGACGTGGATCAGGTTGAACGCCTGGGCGCCGTTGCGGGCGCGGGTCGCTCCCACCGGCACGTTGAGGTCCTGGGTGTAGCAGGTGGCCGACGCGACCGAGACCGGGATGCCGGCGAACACCCCCGTCGACGAGTAGTGCAGGTGGCCCGCGATGATGCTGCGGACGTCGGAGCCCTCGAGCACCTCCGCGAGGGCGGGCTGGTCGCGCAGCTCCACGAGGACCGACAGGTCGAGCACGCTCGGCACCGGCGGGTGGTGCAGCGCGAGGATCGTGCCGTGCGGGGCCGGGCTGGAGAGCTCCTCCGCCAGCCAGTCGAGCTGCGCGTCCGAGATCTCCCCGTAGTGGGCGCCGGGCACGGTGGAGTCCAGCGCGATGATCCGGAGCCCGTTGACGTCGTGCACGCGGTCGATCGGCTGCGTGGTCGGGAGCTGGTCGAGCAGCCCCGAGCGGAACGCGCCGCGGTCGTCGTGGTTGCCCATCACCCAGATCACCTCGGCGCCGAGGCGTGCGGCCGCGGGCTCGACGACGGCGCGCAGCTTCGCGTACGCCTCCGGCTCGCCCTTGTCGGCGAGATCACCCGTGATGACGATGGCCTCCGGACGTCCGCCGGACGCCTCCAGCTCGTCGAACAGGAGCCGCAGCTGGGCCTCGCTGTCGACGTCGGAGCCGTACAGGCCGCCGTCTCCGGCGATGAAGTGGGTGTCGCTCAGGTGAAGGATGAAGTGGTTGGGCCGGGGGTACTCGGCCTGGCGGAGGGACATGATCCTCGGGTTCCACGATCGGCGGGAGCCGGATCACGCGACCCGGCGTCGGCACTTGCGCACTGCTCCAGCGGAGGCGACCCCGCTGCGATCAGTCCATCATCGCGGGGTGAACTCCGGGCCAACACCGGTCGGCGCGTCATCGAACGGTTCTCCCAGGTTGCCGGTCGCTGCGCGGTCCTCCCGGACCCCGGAGGACCGCCGCGATCAGAGCCGGGCGAGCAGCCGCGCGTAGAACTCGATGGCGCGCTCGAACTGGTCGGCCTCGACCGACTCGTCGACCCCGTGGATCCCGAGCTGCTGCCGCGGGCTGATCTCGAACGGGATGAAGCGGTAGACGTGGTCGCTGATGGCGTGGAAGTGCCGGGCGTCGCTGCCGCCGGTCTGCACGTAGGGGGCGACGACCGCGTCCGGGAACGACTCCTTGACGACCGCGCGGAGCAGGTCGTACGGCCCGCCGTCGCCGGGCTCGCCCGTGGGGGAGACGGGGGAGGGCTCGTGGGCGACCTTCACCTCGACCTCGACCTCCGGGTCGTCGATGACGGCGCGGATGCGCTCGACCACGCCCGCCACGGTGCCGCCCGGGTTGATCCGCACGTTCGCGGTGGCGCTGGCGCTGGAGGCGAGGACGTTCGCCCCGGTGCTGCCGCGCAGCTCGGTGATCGCGACCGTCGTCCGCAGCATCGCGGCCGAGCGGTTGGAGTGGGCGGCGAGCGCGCCGACGACGGCGTCCGGGTGCTCGTGCGGGCGGGCGTACCAGACGGCGTGGGCCGCGTCCGCGTGGTCGGCCGCCGCGCGCACCAGCTGGGCGATCGGCTCCGGGAGGGTCGAGGGGAACGGGTTCTCGGTCAGGCGGTGGATCGCCCTCGCGAGCCGCTGGGTGGCGAGGAGCCCGGGCGGGGGCGGCGGAGCGGAGGCGTGGCCGCCGACGTCGCGGCAGGTCAGCTCGAGGTTCATGATCCCGCGCTCGGTGACGCCGATCACGGCGATCGGGGTGGTGACGCCGGGCAGGATGCCGCGCCGCACGTTCCCGCCCTCGTCGAGCACGAGGCGCGGGCGGACCCCGCGCGCGCCGAGCAGGGCGACGACCGAGGGGGCGCCGTCGCCCGCCGCCTCCTCGTTGTGCGTGGAGAGGAGGTACACGTCGTGCCGGGGCCGCTCGCCCCGTAGGACGGCCGCCTCGACCGCCTCGAGGAGGGCGACGAGGGAGCCCTTGTCGTCGAGGGCGCCGCGCGCCACGACGGAGGCGCGGCCGTCCGCGGCGACGACCGTCTCGGCCGCGAACGGGTCGTGCGACCACTCCGCCGCCGTCACGCTGACCACGTCGTAGTGGGCCATCAGCACGGCCGGCTCGCCCGGCTCCTCACCGCGCCAGCGCCAGAGGAGGGAGTGGCCGGCGACTGTCTCGAAGTCCAGGGCCGCGTGCAGTGCCGGGTAGAGCTCGGCGACGAGCGTGCGGAACGCCTCGAAGCGGCTCCAATCGGTGGCCGTCTCGTCCGAGTGGGACACCGTCTCGACGCGCAGCAGGGCTTGGAAGCGCTCGAGCGCGGTCGTCGTCACCGGGCTAGCCTACGACGGCGGTGCCGGGCTCCCGGCCCCGGCGAGCGGAGGTGCGCGGTGGGACTGCCCGAGGTGTGCGTCGTCTACGTCCTCCGCGAGGGCCCGCGGGGCGCGGAGGTGCTGCTCGGCCGGAAGCGCCGCGGCCTCGGCGAGGGGCGCGTGGTCGCTCCCGGCGGCAAGCTCGAGCCCGGCGAGTCGCCCGTCGCCGCCGCCGTCCGCGAACTGCAGGAGGAGGCCGGGCTCGTCGCCCGAGCGGCCGATCTGGAGCCGCGCGGCGTGCTCGACTACTCCTTCCCGCACCGGCCGGCCTGGAGCCAGCGCTCGCACGTCTTCCTCTGCCGCCGCGTCACCGGCGAGGTCACCGAGTCGAGCGAGCTCGCCGCCGCCTTCGTCCCGGTCGAGGAGGTGCCGTTCGAGCGGATGTGGGATGACGCCCGCCTCTGGCTGCCGGGCGTGCTGCGCGGGGGCGCGCCCGTGCGCCTCCGGGTCGAGTTCGGCGCCGACCTCGCGAGCGTGGCCTCGTGGGGGCCGGCCGACGCTCAGACGAACGTTCCCGCCACCAGCAGCGCCAGCAGCGAGATCACCGAGGCGATCGAGAGCGTCAGCGAGTAGGCGGTGAACGTGCCCCGCACGGTGAGGCCGAGCACGGACTTGAAGAGCCAGAACGCGTTGGCGTTGACCATCCCGAGGAAGAGCGCGCCGGAGCCGGCGGCCAGGGCGATCAGCGCCGGGTTCACGTCGAGCACGGGGATCAGCGGGGCGACGATGCCGACCGCGGTGATCGCGGCCGTCGAGACCGAGCCGATCGCCGCGTGCAGCACGGCCGCGACGACCCAGGTGAGCAGGATCGGCGAGAGGGCCCGCCCGTCGAAGGCACCGGCGAGCGCGTCGCCGACCCCGGTTCCGCCGACCACGGCGGCGAGGCTGCCGCTGACCCCGGTCAGGACGACGATCGGGCCGCTGCGGGTCAGTGCTCCGCCCAGTGCCGTGGCCACGGCGCCCTTCGGGAGAGTCCGCAGTGCCGTCGCGTAGGCCAGCACCAAGCCGGCCAGCAGCGCGATGTGCGCGTCGCCGAGGAACCGCAGGAGGGGGACGTCGAGCTCGGCCAGCTGGGTGAGCGAGTTCGCGGCGATCAGCACGATGGTGAGGGCGATCGGAGCGACGGCCAGCGCGAGCGGCACCCGCCGCGTCGCGAGCGCCGTGCCTCCCGTGGCCGCGCCCGCCTCGGGCTCGAGAGCGGCCCCCGGGACCGCCCCGCCCTCGAGGTCGCGCTCGTCCCGCCAGCCGCCGCGCTTCACCAGGGCGCTGTACACCAGCACGGTCAGCACGATGGTGACGATGCCCAGCGGGGCGCCGATGGCGACCATCGACGGCAGGGGAGCGCCCGCGATGCCTGCCGTGGCCAGCGCGGCGGCTCCGGGGACGACGAAGACCACGCCCACGATCATCCCGACGATGGAGGAGCCGGCCAGCAGCCCGTAGCCACCGGCACCGAGCCCCCGCGAGGCCAGACGAGTCAGCGGTGCGCTCATCACGACCAGCACGTCGGAGTAGATCGAGGGGAAGGCGACGCCCAGGGTCAGCGCGTAGGCGACCGGGAGCGCGCGCCGACCGAAGCGCTTCACGAGCCAGCGGGCGAGCAGCGGGGCCACGCCCAGCGCCTCCAGGAGCGATCCGAGCAGCAGGCCGAGCGCGATCAGCAGGCCGATGTCGCCGAGGACCGCGCCGAATCCGGACGTCATCGCGGTCACCGTCCCCTCGCCGCCCTGCCCCGAGACGAGGCCGAGCCCGAGGGCCGAGACGAGGAGGGCGATCACCGGCTCGACCTTCAGCACGACGATCAGGACCACGACGGCCACGATCGTGAGCAGGATGAGGAGCACGGGCCAGTAGTCGGTCATGGGCGGTCCTTCTGTCGAGGAGCGGGAGGGCCCGGAGACCGGGTCGCCGCGAGCCGTCCAGCCCCGGCCGTGGTGCGCCGCCAGACGGACGATCGCGCGGATCCGCGGAGCCGGGAGAACGCCGCGGAGATGCGGCGCGTCAGCGGAACGTACCGATCCCCGACCCTGCTCCCCGACGTCGACGACTTCTTTCGTCATGCAGCGTCGCGAACACGGGGCCGGATGCGCACCGTGCTACTTTCACCGGGCAGACGTCCTCGGGGGGAGGACGCAGCCGCATCTCTCCTCCGTGGTCACCCGCATCCGGACGGCCTCCGCCGTCCGACCCGCCAGGCGCCCTCCGTGGGGCGCCGCCGTCAGCGGGCCACACGACAGCGACGCGATCCGGCCCCGCCCGGACGCGCCCGAGCGCAGCAGGAGCACGACCCATGACGGCACAGATCATCGACGCGACCGATCTCGACGAGCTCCGGCGCGTCGGGCAGGAGCTCCGCGAGGGCGCGACCGTCATCGCGCAGACCGACACGAACTACGGCGTGTTCGCCAGCCCCTTCTCGCGCAGCGCCTGCTTCCGCCTCTACGACATGAAGAAGCGGGACGGCGCGAAGCCGCTCACCCTCTTCGTCTCCGCGCCCCGCGACTGGGCGACCTGGGCCTTCGCCCCGGAGACGGCCGACATGGACGCGCTCGTCGCAGCGTTCTGGCCGGGGCCGCTGAACGTCATCCTGCGCCGCAAGCCCGTCGTCCCGGACTGGGTCACCTCGGGCCAGGACACGGTGTCGGTCGTGCACAACCTCAGCGCCCCGATCAACCTGCTCTCGATATTCGCGGGCCTGCCGCTCGCGGCCACCTCCGCCAACATCAGCGGCACGGTGTCGACCGGACTCGTCGACTTCGACCTCGCCGCGGAGCACCTCGGCGGCGACAGCGACTACCTGATCCGCAGCACCACCGCCCCCGACTCCACGATGAGCAGCACGATCGTCTCCCTCGTGGGCGGCGCGTCGATCGTCCGTCAGGGCGACGTGGGCGCCGACGCACTGCGCGTCGTCGTGCCCTCCCTTGTCTGACCTCGGGCGCGGGGACGCCCCGCGCGGCCGCAGCGCCGCCGGGCTGATCACGGTCTACCGGATCGTCTCGCGCGCCTACTTCCACCTGCCCGTGGTCGCGGTGTTCCTGCTGGCGCGGGGCTACCCGATCCTGGCCGTGGCGCTGCTGCTGGCGCTCTACGGAGTGGTGGCGGCGCTCGCCGACGGCCCGCTCTCGCCGCTCACACGCCGCCTGTCCTCGGCGGGCGCGCTCGTCGTCGGCGAGGGCGTGAAGGCACTGGGCCTCGTCGTGATCGTGCTGGACGCGGATCCGGTCGCCGTCGTGATCAGCCAGCTGCTCGCCGGCTGCGGCTTCTCGCTGACGGCCGGGCGGGACGCCGCGCTGGCCTCCTCGCTGCGCGCCGGAGCCGATGCTCGCCGCCAGGAGACGCGGGTGCAGAGCGGAATGTTCCTCGCCTCCTTCGGCGCGGGAGTGCTCGGGGCCGCCTCGCTCGCGCTCTGGGACCGGCTGCCGTTCCTCCTCAGCGCGCTCGTGTCGTGCGCCGCGCTGGCCGTGGTGCTCCTTGCCCGCCTGCCGCTCGGCGCGAGCGCCGCCTCGGGAGTGGCGGCGCGCGCCGTGCGGCCGGCCGTCCTGCCCGCCGCGGTGCGCTTCTGGTCCCTCTACTACTCCGTGAACCGCGCCGTCCTGCTCGCCGCTTACACCTTCGTGATCCCGCTGCTGCTGTTCCAGGAGCTGCGTCTGACGCTGCCCGCGTTCGGCCTGGTGCTCGGCCTCTACACGCTCGCCGGCCTGGCCGCCGCCCGGCTCTCGCCGCTCATCGCCGGCACGCCCCTGGTCTTCCGGCTGACGGCGCTCACCCAGGTGCTGGGCCTCGCCCTGACCACCCTCGGGGTGCTCGGCGCCGCGATCGCCGGCCTGGCCCTGCTCGGGATCGCGGGCGGCTTCGTGCGGCCCGCGACGATGATCGCCCTGGCGCCGGCGATGAACGGGCTCGAGGACGGCGCCCGGGTCGCGGTGATGCGCGGACTGGAGCGCAACCAGGGGATCCTCCAGGCCGTCCTGCTCGTCGGCGCCGGGATACTCGTCCCCCTCACGGGAGGGACCGCGCCGACCCTCATCGTCCTCGTCGTCCTCGCGGTCCTCGCGCAGACGATCGGGGCCGTCTCGATGCGACGACAGGAGAGGAGGGCCGTCACCGCGGAAGCGGAGTGACAGAGGAAGTCCGGGACGAGCCCGCCGGCGGCATCCCTCATCCACGTGCAAGGAGTGAAGCAATGCAGCCCATCTACACGTTCTCCGATTCCGACAGATCGACCCTCCAGCAGTCGCTGCTGGCGGTCGCCATCGACCCCTACAAGGACTACGACCGCTTCCGCGACGCGATCGCCGCGCTGATCGACAGCGGCGACGTCCCGCAGGGCTTCGTCGACGCGCTCGCCCGCATCCGGCGCGAGCGCGACGAGAAGATCACCTACGCGCACCTGATCTCGAACAACCCGGTCGACGACGAGATCCCCTGGCTCGACCAGGACGACGCGCTCGAGGACAAGTACCGCAAGAAGCTGACGTTCGTCGGCGAGGGCCTGCTCGAGCTGCAGTCGCAGTACCTCGGCTCGCCGCTGCTCGCGTACGCCACCCGCAACAACGGCGACTTCTTCCAGGACGTCTACGCCGACAACCGCTTCTCGAACACCCAGACGCAGAAGACCGACGGCGAGCTGTACTGGCACAACGAGCGGACCGCGCACCCGGTGCGCGCCGACTTCATCTCGCTCCTGGGACTGCGCACGCCCGAGACCGACCTCGTCTACACGAAGTACGTCGACGGCCGCGAGATCCTGCGCTTCATCTCACCCGAGAACCAGGCGCTCCTGCGCGAGGCGGTCTACATCACCCCGTTCGACGAGCTCTCGCGCGCCCAGAACAAGAACCAGATCGTGTCGGACCAGCACGCTCTGCTCGAGAACGAGCACAGCTTCCGCTACTACGACACCCGGACGGTGCCGGCCGACCCGGACGACCTGCCGCACCTGTGGGCGCTCTGGCAGTTCCGCGATGCGCTCTCGAAGGTCAGCGAGCAGTACCACCGGATCCGCGACGCGGACCTGCTGATCATCGCGAACCAGGACGGCCTGCACAGCCGTCAGCTCGTCGACGTCCAGGACCGCGACAAGACCCGCTTCCGCTGGCTGCTGAAGACGTACTCGTTCCGCGACGCGGCGACCGCGGACCGCCACTCCGACTACTGGCTCGACGGCGTCCGCGGCCGAGTCACCGACTGAGAGAGAAGGAGAACGACATGACCGATCTGACCAGGAGCACGCCCCCGCACCCGCTCGACTTCCTGCCCGCGACGGCGCCCCTGGAGGTGTCCAGCGACGACGTGACCGACGGCGAGCGGCTCGCCGAGGCCCAGGGGAGCGGCGACACCAGCCCGTCCCTGCGCTGGAGCGCCGGCCCCGAGGGCACGCAGTCGTACGCCGTGACCGTGTTCGACCCCGATGCGCCGACCCTCGGCGGCATCCACCACTGGGTCCTGGTCGACATCCCGAAGGAGGTCACCGAGCTGGCCGCCGGCTCGACGGAAGTGGGGCGCCCGGCGCTCAACGACCTCGGGTCGCTCGCCTACGCCGGTGCGGCCCCGCCGCCCGGTGACCGCCCGCACCGCTACCTCTTCACGGTGCACGCGCTCGGAGTGCCGACGCTGCCGGTCGACGAGTCGACTCCGGCCTCGCTGGTCGGCTTCCATCTGACCGTCAACACGCTCGCGCGAGGCTCGCTCACGGCCCTCGCCTGAGCCGTCCCGTCGGCGCGCGCGGCGCGGACGGGCGCGCACCGGGCACCGGAGTCGATCCGGAGCCCGGTGCGCGTCCGTTCGCGGCATCACCGCCGCGGACGACGGGAGGCGATCCGCTAGGCTTCCGCTCGGCCGGGGCCCCGCCCATGGCGTCTCTGGACACCACGAAAGGGAAAGAATGACCAGCACGACGGTGATCGAATGGCGTGAGCAGGCTCCTGCGGAAGCGGTGGACGCGCTCTACGCCCCCGGTGGACTGGTCGTCTGCGCGACCAAGGTCGGCTACATCCTGATGACGACCGACGGAGCGGGCCTCGAGCGCAAGTTCTCGGCCAAGCAGCGCAACCGCAACAAGCCGGGCGTCGTGCTCTGCTCCAGCATCGAGCAGCTCACCGAGCTCGCCGAGCTCAACGAGGAGGTCCTCGCCTTCTACCAGAAGCACTGGGACCAGGACGTCCTGCTCGGCTGCATCCTCCCGTGGAAGGCCGAGGCCGTCGACCTGATCGACGAGGACGCCCGCGAGCTGGTCCGCGACGGACGGGGCACCAGCTGCTTCGTCATCCGCTTCGGCCGCCCGGCCGAGCAGCTGGTCGCCACCATGTGGGAGCGCGACCGCACCCTCACCTTCGCCAGCTCGGCCAACCCCTCGGGCGTGGGCAACCGCGGCCGCGTCGCGAACATCGGCGAGCGGATCGAGAACGAGGCCGACGTCATCGTCTCGGCCGACTCCTACGTCTCCTCGATCCAGCCGGACAAGGACGAGGACTCCCGCCACGAGCAGGGCGTCATGGTCTCGATGGTGGACGCCTCGGGCGCCCTCATCCCGGTGCAGGGCGGCGAGCGCTCGATCACCCCGGGTCCCGTGCTCATCCGCCGCGGGCTCGACTACGAGCGCATCATGCTGAACCTCGCCGAGCAGTTCAACTCCTGGGACTACCGCCAGGGCGAGTACTACTGATCCGGTGAGGGATCGGATCGACGGCCGGGCCGGGGCGCGCCCCCGGCCCGGCCGTCGTCGTTGCACCGCCAGGACTCCAGCAGGCCGTGAGGGGTCGTCGACCCCTCGCTTCACCGGCGGCCGACGCTCGCCGGCCCCCTCGAGGACCTCGTGATCGACGTCTCCGATGGCGCGGAGCCCCGCGCGCTGCGCGTTCTCGGGTGGGCCGCAGCCGTCTCCCTCCTCCCGGTCGGCGTGACGGCGGCGCTGGCGGGACTCGGAGCGCTCGTGGAACCCGGCTTCGCCTCCCTCCTCCTCTTCCTCGCGGCGGTCGGGCTCCTTCCTGGAGCGCTCGTCTTCGTCCTCCCGTGTGCGGCGCTGGCACTTCGGCGATCGACGTCGACACCGTCGCTCGCTCCGGCCCTCGTCCTGGTTCCAGCGTGGCTGGCAGCCCTAATCGTCGTGTCGCCGTCGATAGCGCTCGTGGTCGGCGTGGCCGACGGGCAGCCGAGCGCGAGCAGTGTCCTGCAGGCGGTCGCTCCGGGCCCGGCGCTCCTCGTCGCCGTCCCGCCGAGCATCCTCGCTCTGGGCCTCTCCCTGCTGCTTCTCGCGCTCGGGCGACGGCGGCTCCGCCGGTCCGGTGAGCCACGGCACGAGGAGCGGGCGCCCGGATGGTACGAGTGATCGCGGGCGAGTCCCGCCGTCAGAGCTCCAGCACGTCGCCCGGCTCGAGGGCGTGGTACTCGCCGCCGCCCTCGCGCACCGCCCAGCCGAGCCGGTCGTGGCCGAGCGAGCGCCCCGCCTCCGAGAGCACCTGCTCGTGGGTCGCGAAGGCGTGCCGCGGGGCGAGCTCGAGCACGTAGTCCATCGCCTCGGCGATCTTCATCCACGGTGCTCCCGAGGGAGCAGCGAGGATCTCGACATCGACGCCCTCCGGCACTGTGAACGAGTCGCCGGCGTAGTAGACCCGGCCGTTCACCAGGACGCCCACGTTGTCGATCACGGGGATGCTGCGGTGGATCACCGCGTGACGGGAGCCGAAGAAGCGCAGCTCGAACGGGCCCACCGTCACGACATCGCCGTCGGCGACCGTCTCGACGTCGAAGCCCTCGGCGGCGGCGGCGACCCCGGCCGGGCCGAGGATCCGCAGCGACGGGGCCGCGTCGCGCAGGCGCTGCAGCTGCTCCGGGGTCCAGTGGTCGGCGTGCTCGTGGGTGAGCACCACGGCGACGGTGTCGGTCGTCCCCTCGACGGGCCGGGTGAAGGACCCCGGATCGATCACCAGCCGGGCGCCGTCCTCCTCGATCAGGACGGCGGCGTGCTCGAGTTTCGTCAGTCTCATGCCCCGAGCCAACCGCCTCGGCGGGCGGCGGGCAAGGCCGGGGCCGAGCGGAGACCGGATGGGCCGGGCGCTCGATTTGCGTCGATGCGGATCCGTGTGCAACACTCTTCGAGTTGCAAAAACGCGGCCCCATCGTTTAGCGGCCTAGGACGTCGCCCTCTCACGGCGGTAACGCGGGTTCAAATCCCGCTGGGGTCACCACGGCAACACGAGAAGAACCCCCGGTCATCCCGGGGGTTCTTCTCGTTTAACGCTCCGGTGTCCACCCCGGTCCGGCTTTCCCGCCCGCGGCGGTGCCCGGCCGGATCGGCGCTAGGATCGCATCCGCGAAGGGGAGTATCCCGACCTTTCCGCTCCCGTCAGTACGCACCGCCCCTGCGCGGCGCCGGGGCGGGACGGGTGACGCGGACCGGCACGGCCGTCCGCTCCCCGGGGAGAGACTTTCGGCCCCTCATCCACTCGGAAGGCCCCCATGCTCGATCTGCCCGTCTGGTTCGTGATCGGCTCGTTCGTCGTCCTGAGCCTGATCCTCGCCGCCGACCTGCTGCTGGTCTACAAGCGCCCGCACGTGCCGAGCCTGAAGGAGTCGGGGCTGTGGGTCGGCTTCTACGTGTCGCTGGCGCTCGTGTTCGCGCTGCTGATGCTGATCCTCGGCGGCGGCGAGCTGGCCGGCCAGTTCGTCGCAGGCTGGCTGACCGAGTACAGCCTCTCGGTCGACAACCTGTTCGTCTTCGTCATCATCATGGGCCGCTTCGCGGTGCCGGCGAAGCTCCAGCAGGAGGTGCTGATGGTGGGCATCATCATCGCGCTGGTCTTCCGCGGCGTCTTCATCCTGCTCGGCGCGCAGCTCATCGAGAGCTTCAGCTGGATCTTCTACCTCTTCGGCGCGTTCCTGGTCTACACGGCCTGGAACCAGGCGTTCGGCGCGGAGGACGAGGACGAGGGCACCGACAACCTGCTCATCCGGCTCCTGCGCCGCCGCGTCAAGATCTCGGACTCGTTCGACGGCTCCAGGATCCGCACCACGATCGACGGCACGCGCCACTTCACGCCGATGCTGATCGTGTTCCTCGCGATCGGCTCGACCGACCTGCTCTTCGCGCTCGACTCGATCCCGGCGATCTTCGGCATCACCGAGAGCCCCTTCATCGTGTTCACCGCGAACGTCTTCGCGCTGATGGGGCTCCGCCAGCTCTACTTCCTGCTCGGCGGGCTGATCGACAAGCTCGAGTACCTCAAGTACGGGATCGCGTTCATCCTCGCCTTCATCGGCGTGAAGCTCGTCCTGCACGCCCTGCACGAGAACGACCTGCCCTTCCTCAACGGGGGCGAGCCGGTGCCGGTGTGGGACATCGACACGATCACCTCGCTCGTGGTCATCGTGCTGAGCATGACCGTGGCGACGCTGGCGAGCCTGGCGAAGATGCGCCGCGAGCACCGCCACATCCAGCTGCACGACGGGCACCCCGAGGTCGTCGCGGACGACGCCCGGTCCTCCGCCGAGGAGAAGTGATCCCGCGATGACGACGACCACGGTCGACCTGCCCCAGGGGGCGCTGCGGCTCGCCGTCAGCAGCAGCACCGACGTCGGCGCCGTCCGCCGCGTCAACGAGGACGCCCTCCTCGCCGACGAGCTGCTCCTGGCAGTCGCGGACGGGATGGGCGGGCACGCACGAGGGGACCTCGCGAGCGCAGCCGCCGTCGAGGCGCTGCGCGAGAACCGGCCGACGAGCCTGGGTCCGGTGGACGCGGTGTTCGACCTGGTGGAGGGCGCCAACACGGCCGTGCGCGCGCTCGACGTGGGCGGTGCGCTCTGCGGCACGACGCTGACCGGGCTGATGCTCGTGCTCCCCGAGCCCGCGGGCCCGGCCCGCTGGGCGCTGTTCAACGTCGGGGACTCCCGCGTCTACCGCTGGGACGGTGCCGAACTCCAGCAGCTGACGGTGGACCACTCCGCCGTGCAGGAGCTCGTCTCGGCCGGCCTGCTCACCCCCGAGTCGGCGGAGTCGCATCCCGACCGCAACATCGTCACCCGCGCCCTCGGCGCCGACGAGGAGGTCGAGACGGACGTCTGGACGCTGCCCGTCGTGCCGCGCGCCAGCTACCTGCTCTGCTCCGACGGGCTGACGAAGGAGCTCTCCGACCAGCGGATCGCCGCCCTGTTCGCCCGCCGCGACTCCGGCGACCCTGCCGACCTCGCTCAGGCGCTCGTGCGTGCGGCGGTCGAGGCCGGCGGACGGGACAACGTCACCGTCGTCGTCGTCGACGCCGTGCTCGACGCCCGCGCCTGAGCCGGGCGACTCCGTGCCGCGCCCGCCCGGGAGGCGGGGGAGCGCGGTGCTATTCTCGGTCCATGCTGAGTGGCCCGCACCTCCTTCCGTGCCGCGACGAGACCTCGAACTGACGGCCTCCCTCGTCGCGGTGCCTCGCCCGGCCGAGCAGCGACTCCAGGAGGAGAAGGAACCGTCATGATCGAGACCACACCCGGCACAGCCGCGCCCGCGTCGAGTGGAGCAGGGACCGGCAGGAGAGCCGAGAAGCCGCGCACCCTCGCCGAGAAGGTCTGGGACGACCACGTCGTCGTCGCGGGCGAGAACGGCGCTCCCGACCTGCTCTACATCGACCTGCACCTGCTGCACGAGGTGACCAGCCCGCAGCCGTTCGACGGCCTGCGTGCCGCGGGGCGCCCGCTGCGCCGGCCGGACCTCACCATCGCCACCGAGGACCACAACACGCCGACCCTCGAGATCGGACGCCCCATCGAGGATCCGATCAGCCGCACCCAGATCGACGCGCTGCGCCGCAACGCCGGCGAGTTCGGCGTCCGCCTGCACTCCCTGGGCGACGTCGAGCAGGGCATCGTGCATGTCGTCGGCCCCCAGTTGGGCCTGACGATGCCCGGCGTCACGGTGGTCTGCGGCGACTCGCACACCTCCACGCACGGCGCGTTCGGCGCGATCGCCTTCGGCATCGGCACGAGCGAGGTCGAGCACGTGATGGCGACGCAGACGCTGCCGCTGCAACCCTTCAAGACGATGGCGATCACGGTCGAGGGCACGCTGAAGGAGGGGGTGACGGCCAAGGACATCATCCTCGCGGTCATCGCGCGCATCGGCACCGGCGGCGGCCAGGGCTACATCCTCGAGTACCGCGGCTCCGCGATCCGCGCGCTCTCGATGGAGGGCCGGATGACGATCTGCAACATGTCGATCGAGGCGGGTGCGCGGGCCGGCATGGTCGCGCCGGACGAGACGACCTTCGCCTACCTGCACGGCCGCCCGCACGCTCCGGCGGGCGAGGACTGGGACGCCGCGGTCGCCTACTGGCGGACGCTGCCGAGCGACGAGGGCGCCGTGTTCGACGCCGAGGTCGTGATCGACGCCGACGCGCTCGAGCCGTTCGTCACCTGGGGCACGAACCCCGGCCAGGGCGTCTCGCTCTCGCAGGCGGTACCGGACCCTGACGTCCTCGACGATCCGAACGAGCGCGCCAGCGCTCTGCGAGCGCTGGAGTACATGGCGCTGGAGCCCGGCACGCCGATGAAGGAGATCCCGGTCGACGTGGTCTTCATGGGCTCCTGCACCAACTCGCGGATCGAGGACCTGCGGGCCTTCGCTGCCGTCGTCGAGGGGCGCACCAAGGCCCCCGGCGTCCGCGTGATGGTCGTCCCCGGCTCCGCCCGGGTGCGGCTCGAGGCCGAGGCCGAGGGGATCGACCGGATCGTCACCGCGTTCGGCGCGGAGTGGCGCTTCGCCGGCTGCTCGATGTGCCTCGGGATGAACACCGACCAGCTCGTCCTGGGGGAGCGCGTGGCCTCCACGTCCAACCGCAACTTCGAGGGTCGTCAGGGCAAGGGGGCGAAGACCCACCTCGTCTCGCCCCTCGTCGCCGCGGCCACGGCCGTGCGCGGCACCCTCTCCAGTCCCTCCGATCTGGAGCCGGTCCGCGAGAGAGCAGGAGTCTGACCGTGCAGAAGTTCGAGACCGTCACGGCCCTCGCCGCGCCACTGAAGCGCGCCAACGTCGACACCGACCAGATCCTCCCCGGCATCTACCTCCGCCGCATCACGAAGACCGGCTTCGAGGACGCGCTCTTCCACGGCTGGCGGCAGGACGCGGACTTCGTCCTCAACCAGGAGCGCTACCGCGGCGCCGGCATCCTCGTCGCCGGCCCCGACTTCGCCATCGGCTCCAGCCGCGAGCACGCCGTCTGGGCGCTGCGCGACTTCGGCTTCCGGGTCGTCATCTCCCCCCGCTTCGGCGACATCTTCCGGGGCAACGCCGGCAAGCAGGGACTGCTCGCGGCCGTCGTCTCGGAGCCCGACGTCGAGCGGCTGTGGGAGATCATCGAGGGCACCCCGGGAATAGAACCGACGGTGGATCTGGTTGCGCGTACGGTCACCGCCGGTGGCGAGACCTTCGACTTCGAGATCGACGACTACACTCGATGGCGCCTGATCGAGGGCCTGGACGACATCGGCCTGACCCTGCGCGACGAAGCGCTCATTTCCGAATTCGAGACCCGCCGCGAGAGCTGGCGGCCCAAGACATTGCCGGTGAAATAGCGTGAACACACTTCTTCAGGACGCCAAGGCCCTGCAGGACGCCAAGGCGTCGGGAGCACGGGTGGGAATGACGACCGAGCGGATCACCATCAACGGCGGGCGACCGCTGGTGGGCCGGATCGAGCTCAAGGGGGCCAAGAACCTGGTCACCAAGGCGATGGTCGCGGCGCTGCTCGGCGAGACCGCCTCCACCCTCCGCGACGTGCCCGACATCAGCGACGTCCGCGTCGTGAAGGGCCTGCTCGAAGTCCACGGCGTCAAGGTGAAGCAGGGCGCCGAGGTGGGCGAGCTGATCCTCGACCCCTCCAACGTCGAGTCCGCGCACTTCGCCGACATCGACGCGCACGCCGGCTCCAGCCGCATCCCGATCCTCTTCTGCGGCCCGCTGCTGCACCGCCTGGGCGAGGCGTTCATCCCCGACCTCGGCGGCTGCCGCATCGGCGACCGCCCGATCGACTACCACCTCGAGGTGCTGCGCAACTTCGGCGCCGTCGTCGAGAAGCTGCCCTCGGGCATCCGGATGTCGGCACCCGAGGGCCTGCACGGCGCCAAGGTGTCGCTGCCCTACCCGAGCGTCGGAGCGACCGAGCAGGTCCTCCTGACCGCGGTGCGCGCCTCCGGCATCACCGAGCTCTCGGGCGCGGCGATCGAGCCCGAGATCATGGACCTGATCAACATCCTGCAGAAGATGGGCGCCATCATCTCGGTCGACACCGACCGCGTGATCCGCATCGAGGGCGTGGACCGGCTCACCGGCTACTCCCACCGCGCGCTCTTCGACCGCAACGAGGCGGCCTCCTGGGCGGCCGCGGCCCTCGCGACCGACGGCGACATCTTCGTCGGCGGCGCCCGCCAGCAGGAGATGACCACCTTCCTCAACGTCTTCCGCAAGGTCGGCGGCGCGTTCGAGATCGCCGAGGACGGCATCCGCTTCTACCACCCGGGCGGCGAGCTCAAGCCGGTCATCATCGAGACCGACGTGCACCCCGGCTTCATGACCGACTGGCAGCAGCCGCTGGTCGTGGCGCTCACGAAGGCCAAGGGCGTCTCGATCGTGCACGAGACCGTCTACGAGCAGCGCTTCGGCTTCGTCGACGCGCTCGTCGAGATGGGCGCGACCATCCAGATCCACCGCGAGTGCCTCGGCGGGCAGGCCTGCCGCTTCGGGCAGCGCAACTTCATGCACTCGGCCGTGATCTCGGGACCCTCGAAGCTGCACGGCGCCGACATCGTCGTGCCGGATCTGCGCGGCGGCTTCTCGCACCTGATCGCGGCGCTCTCGGCCGAGGGCACCTCGACGGTCTCGAACGTCGGCATCATCAGCCGCGGCTACGAGAACTTCCTCACCAAGCTCGAGCTGCTGGGCGCCGACTTCTCGCTCGACGCGTAGCCGCCCACCGGGACCCCGGTGCCGCTGAGGACGACCGTCCTCAGCGGCCCGGGGTCCTGTCGCGCCCGGGCGCGCCCCACGCGGGCAGTTCCGCGTCCTCCTCCAGGCGTCCCCGGATCCGCTTCTCGAGGAGCGCGAGCGTCGTCTCCGGCGCGGGCCGGAGGCTCAGCGGTCCGGGCGACTCGACCAGGACCAGCGTGAGGCGTCCGCGCCGCGTGCCGGCCAGGACGACCTCGAGGGCCTCGCGCGGACGCAGGCCCACCAGCACCCACCGCCGCTCCAGCCGCGCGATCCGCGCCCAGGGCACGACGACGCCCCAGTCGCCGAAGGAGACGGTCAGTCCCCGGCGGCGCGGCACGACCACCGCGTAGGGCCGCAGCGTCGGCAGCGGGAACCGCGGCTCGACACGACGGAGGCCCGCTCCGAGCCGGCCGCGTCCGAGGACCGCGACGCCGCCGGTCGCCTCCGCCTCGACGTGGGCGAGCGGTGCCACCGCCACGCGCCAGAGGGCGTCGACCCCGCCGATCACGAGGGCGACGGCCGCCGAGCCGCCGACGAGGACCGCGAGCGTCAGCAGGAGGCCGTCGCCGAGCGCGGCCGCGTCGCGTCCGGCCTGCGTGGCGAGCAGCACGACTCCCCACACGAGCAGGAGCACCAGGCCGGACTGCGCGATCGGCGAGTCGGCGAGGCGGCCGAGCGCTCGGCCGACGGCGTCCCACGGCGACGGGCGGCGACGCGGACGGGGCGTGCCGGTACCGTACCCGGCGGCCGGGCCGCTCCTCCCACCGCGGGGCCCCGCTGCTCCCGGGCGTGGGGACGCGGCCCCTCCGATGCGGGATGCGAGGATGGGCGGGTGTCTGAGCGAAGCCGTCCGTCCATCTTCTGGTTCCTCGCGGCGGCGGTGATCCCCGTGATGACCGCCTCGGTCGACCTGCGGATCCGGAACGGCGACAAGATCCCGAGCACCGGAGCCTTCGTGTTCGCGCCGAACCACTACAGCGAGATCGACCCGATCATCACGGGCTGGACCCTGTGGCGCGCCGGCCGCGCACCGCGCTTCCTCGCCAAGGCCTCGCTGTTCTCGGTGCCCGTGCTCGGCTCGATCCTGCGCGGCTCCGGGCAGATCCCCGTCGAGCGCTCGGGCTCGGTCCGCGGCAGCGAGCCGCTGAAGACCGCCAAGGCTCTCGTGGACGAGGGCCGCTCGGTCATCATCTACCCCGAGGGCACCCTCACCCGCGACCCCGAGCTCTGGCCGATGCGCGGCAAGACGGGAGCGGTGCGGATGGCGCTGCAGTACGGCCTGCCTGTCGTCCCGGTCGCGCACTGGGGCGCGCAGCAGCTGATGGGCCGCTACTCCAAGCGGATCACCCTCTTCCGCCGCAAGCGCGTCGACGTGATCGTCGGCGACCCCGTCGACCTGTCCGCCTTCCGCGGACGCAGCCTCGACTCCGCCACACTCAACGAGGCCTCCGCGGTCGTGATGGCGGCGATCACCGCCCTGCTCGAGGAGCTGCGCGGCGAGGCGGCGCCCGAGAAGCGCTGGAACCCCTCCGAGCACAACCAGAAGGGCACGGGTCGCTTTGAGTCCGAGCAGTAGGAAGGCGCCCATCCCCGTGCCCCGCCGCGTCGCCGTCCTCGGCGCCGGCAGCTGGGGCACCACGTTCGCGAAGATCCTCGCCGACGGCGGCTCCGACGTCGTGATGTGGGCGCGCCGCGCCGAGCTGGCCCGCGAGATCACCGAGGCCAAGCGCAACAGCGACTACCTCCCCGGCATCAACCTCCCGCGCAACATCCGGGCCACGCCGCGCATCGAGGAGGCGCTGGAGGGCGCGGACCACGTCTACCTCTCCATCCCGTCGCAGTCGCTGCGGAGCAACCTCGAGGCGATCACGCCGTTCCTCACCGAGCGCACGGTGCTGGTGAGCCTGATGAAGGGCGTCGAGAAGGGCACCGGCCAGCGGATGAGCGAGGTGATCGCGCAGATGCTGCCGGTCTCTCTCGACCGGATCGCCGTCGCCTCCGGGCCCAACCTCGCCCTCGAGATCGCCAAGGAGCAGCCGACCGCGGCGGTCATCGCCTCCGAGAGCCTCGTCACCGCGCAGGAGGTGGCTCTCGCGGCGACCAACCGCTACTTCCGCTCCTACGTCAACACCGACGTGATCGGCACCGAGTTCGGCGGCGTGCTGAAGAACCTCATCGCCGTGGCGATCGGCATCGTCGACGGCGTCGGCTACGGCGAGAACACGAAGGCATCGATCATCACGCGCGGTCTCGCCGAGATGACCGACTTCGCGGTCGCGTACGGCGGACGGGCCGAGACGATGGCCGGACTCGCTGGGCTCGGCGACCTCATCGCGACGTCGAGCTCGTCCCTCTCGCGCAACAACACGGCCGGGCGCCTGCTCGGCCAGGGCTACAGCTTCACCGACGTGGTGAAGTCGATGCAGCAGACGGCGGAGGGGCTCGCCTCCGTCGCGCCGGTCCTCGAGCTGGCGCGCGCCAGGGGAGTCGACATGCCCATCGTCGAGCAGGTGTCGCAGGTGCTCGCCGGTACGCTCGATCCGAAGGACATCGCGCCGCACCTGACCACGGATTCGGACGAGCCACAGGGTGAGAGGAACCTCGATGACCAGCAAGCTCCGCGTGGCCGTTCTGTTCGGGGGGCGCTCCAGCGAGCACTCGATCAGCTGCGCAACGGCGGCCGGGGTGCTGCGGGCGATCGACCGTGACCGCTTCGAGGTGATCCCCGTCGGGATCACCTCCGACGGCGCCTTCGTGCTCGAGGAGGACC
Source organism: Rathayibacter sp. AY1B7 (assembly GCF_002932735.1). Classification (NCBI taxonomy): domain Bacteria; kingdom Bacillati; phylum Actinomycetota; class Actinomycetes; order Micrococcales; family Microbacteriaceae; genus Rathayibacter; species Rathayibacter sp. AY1B7. The sequence goes on along the minus strand of NZ_PSWK01000011.1, from coordinate 38,199 downwards.
GTCCTGAGAAGTTCGCTCTCGATGCCGCGTCGCTGCCCCGCGTCGAGGACGACGGCTCCCGTGTGCGCTGGCCGGAGTCGGCCCTCTCGCGTGAGCTCACCGTGACGACCGAGGACGGCGCGACGCGCTCGCTCGGCGAGGTCGACGTGGTGCTGCCGATCCTGCACGGCCCGTGGGGCGAGGACGGCACCGTCCAGGGGATGCTCGAGCTCGTCGGGCTGCCCTACGTCGGCTCGGGCGTGCTCGCGTCGGCGCTCGGCATGGACAAGCACTTCACCAAGACGGTGCTGCGGGCCGCGGGCCTCGCGGTGGCGCCCTGGTACCTCGTGACCGAGGCGGAGTGGCGCGCCGACCCGGGCGACGCCTCCTCGGCCCTCGACGAGCTGGGCCTGCCCGCGTTCGTGAAGCCGGCGCGGGCCGGCTCGAGCGTGGGCGTCAGCCGGATCGACGAGCGCGAGCAGCTCGAGGCCGCGCTGGAGGAGGCGTTCGCGCACGACTCGCGGGTGCTGATCGAGTCGGGCATCGTCGGCCGCGAGGTAGAGATCGGCGTGCTCGGCGGCCGCCGCGGTGCTCCGGCCCGCGCCTCCGTCGCCGGCGAGGTGGTCGTCACCGGCCGCGGCTTCTACGACTTCGAGGCGAAGTACCTCGGGGCGTCCGGCATCGAGCTGGTCTGCCCGGCCGATCTCACCGACGGCGAGCTCTCCGAGATGCGGTCCCTCGCGATCCGCGCCTTCGACGCGATCGGAGCCGAGGGCCTCGCCCGGGTCGACTTCTTCCTCACCGCCGACGGCTTCGTCGTCAACGAGATCAACACCATGCCCGGCTTCACGCCGGTCTCGATGTTCCCGCGCATGTGGGGCGCGAGCGGCGTGGACTACCCGGACCTGATCAGCGAGCTGCTCGACTCGGCGCTCGACCGCGTCCCGGTCGCCGCCCGATGACGTCGGCGCTCGCGCTCCGCGTCGAGGCGGGCGCGGCCGCGGCGCCCTTCGAGCAGATCCGTGAGCAGATCACCGCTCTGATCGCCGCGGGCGAGCTGCCGGTCGGCACGCGGCTGCCGCCGGTGCGCGCGCTGGCCGAGACGCTGGGCGTCGCCGCGGGGACGGTCGCCCGCTCCTACCGGGAGCTGGAGTCGGCGGGCCTGGTCGAGACGCGCGGCCGGGCGGGCACGGTCGTCGCGGGAGGTGTGGACGCGCTGGAGCGCGAGCTGCAGGCCGCGGCCGCCGTGTTCGCGTCCCGCGCGCGCGAGCTGGGGGCGACCTCCGATGGTGCGCTCACCGCAGCGAGTCGAGCCCTCGGCGTCTGACGCTGAAGCTCAGCCGGTGGGCGTGTCCGTCGGATCGAGGGTGTCGGCGTCCGAGACGTCGGTGCACTCGCGCGTCTGCGGGACGTAGGAGACGGCGTTCGCCAGGTCGAGCGCGGCGGAGGATCCGGACGCGCGGCTCTGGTCGACGGTGATCTCCACCGCGGGATCGCGACCGTAGGTGGTCAGCGTGTAGATGTCCTCGTCCTTCTGCGTCTCGTCGATGATCCAGTCGACTCCGCTGACGTTCACGCAGAGGTCCGTCGTCGGGCCGGGCACCTCGACTCCGCAGTGGAGGATGACGGCGGCCGGGGTGCCCCAGGCGGCGGTGCCCTGAGCGTTCGTCTCGCGCTCGGGCTGCTCCGCGACCACGTCGGGCAGGCGCACCGAGACCTCCGCGCAGCCGGTGCTCGTCGCATCGGCGGCGGGCTCGAGGGCGACGCTGGCCGAGCAGCCCGAGAGCAGCAGGACGGCGGCGGCGGCGAGAAGGGGGGAGCGGAGTCGGCGGGGGGACATCGCCGTCAACGCTAGCGTGTGAACCATGGCAGAGGATCGGAGTCCCACCCTGGCCGAGCTCAGCGAGGGCGAGGTGCTCGCGAGGGTGCTGGCCCGGCTCGGCGGCCCGGGCGCGGAGACCCTGGTCGGGCCCGGCGACGACTGCGCGGTGCTGCGCGCTCCCGACGGCCGCTTCGTGGTGACCACGGACATGATGGTGCACGGCCCCGACTTCCGGCTGGCCTGGTCGCGCCCGGCGGACCTGGGCTGGAAGGCGGCGGCCTCGAACCTCGCCGACGTCGCGGCGATGGGGGCCCGTCCCACCGGGCTCGTCGTCGCGCTCGCGGCACCCCAGTCGCTGGGCGTCGACGTGCTGGAGGGGATCGCGGGCGGCCTCGCCGCCGGCTGCGCCGCGATGGCGCCGGGATGCGGAGTCGTCGGGGGAGACCTGTCCGCCTCCGCGACGCTGACGCTCTCGATCACGGCGTTCGGCTCGCTCGACGGACGACCGCCGGTGCTCCGCAGCGGTGCGAGGCCGGGGGACGTGCTCGCCGTGGCCGGTCCGCTGGGACGAGCGGGGCTCGGGCTGCGCCTGCTGTTCGAGCAGGCGCGGCGGGACGGGGAGCCGTCGGCCGACCTCGCCGCCCGGCTCCGCGAGCGGCATCCGTCCCTCCTCGAGGCGCAGCTGCGCCCGACCGCGCCGATCTCCGCGGGCGAGGCCGCGGGCGGGACCGCCACCGCGATGATGGACGTCTCGGACGGCGTGGTGCTCGACGCCCGTCGGATGGCGCGTGCGAGCGGAGTGGTGATCGACCTCGATGCCGCGGCGGTCGATGAGCACGCGCGCGGGCTCACGGGCGTGGAGGGCGTGGACCTCGACCTGTCGAGGGCGTTGGTGCTGGGAGGCGGCGAGGACCACGCGATGCTCGCGTGCTTCCCGCCCGCCGCGGCGCTGCCGGAGGGCTTCGTCCCGCTCGGGGTCGTCCGCGAGGGGGACCCGGAGGTGCGCCTGGGCGGGGTCGCGCTCGAGGGGCGCGGGGGCTGGGACCCGTACCTCGGCTGGGACGGCGCGGCGGGCTGAGGCCGGTCAGCCGGCCGCGGAGGAAGCGGGCGAGACGGGCGACGCCGGTGAAGCCCACCAGATCGTGGTCTCGCCGTAGTCCTTCCTCCGCTCCCGCTCCAGACCCGCGGGCCAGCGCGGCTCCGGGCTGCGGGAGCTCCGCTCCACGACGACCACCGCGTCCTCGCGCAGCAGCGGCAGCACGCCGGCGAGATCGGCGGCGAGGTCGTCCTCGCCGAGGTCGTAGGGCGGGTCGAGGAACACCGTGTCCGTGTTGAGGGCCGGGGACCCGTCGAGGAAGGAGCGGACCGAGCCGGTCACCACCTCGATCCGCGGGGCGGGCCGCTTGTTCTTGGCAGCCGCGGTCACGATCACCCGTGCGTTCTCGCCCGCGGTCCGGGCGGCCTTCGGGTCGCGCTCGACCAGGACGACCGCGCTCGCTCCGCGGCTGGCCGACTCGAGCCCGAGGGCGCCGGAGCCCGCGTAGAGGTCGACCACCGTCGCGCCGTCGAGGGCGTCCCGGGCCTCGAGGGCCGAGAAGACGGCCTCGCGCACGCGGTCGCTGGTGGGGCGGGTGCCCGCGCGCGGGACCCGGAGGGTGAGCGAGCCGGCGAATCCGGCGATGATCCTGGTCACCGGATCGAGCATAGGGCGGCACCCCTGCCCACGGCGTCCGGCGGCCGCCGCGCGCTCCCGCCTGGCGGCACACTGCGAACTCTCGGAACCTGGACCCTTTTCCCGTCAGGACTGCGAGAATCCCTAGCTATGACGTCGCTCGAAGACACCCGCTCCGCCGTCGGCCGCCGAGCGGCTCCCGAGACGCCCCTGACCCGCGAGGAGTTCACGGCGCACTGCGGCGCCGTCCTCGGGAACCTCACCCGCGTGATCGACGGCAAGTCGGCCGAGGTCTCGATGGCGCTGACGGTGTTCCTCGCCGGTGGGCACCTCCTGATGGAGGACGTCCCCGGCACCGGCAAGACGGTCCTGGCGAAGTCGCTGGCGGCCTCGGTCGGCGGCAGCGTCGCGCGCATCCAGTTCACGCCCGACCTGCTCCCCTCCGACGTCACGGGGGTCTCGGTCTACAACCAGGCGACCCGCGACTTCGAGTTCAAGCCGGGCCCGGTCTTCGCGAACATCCTGATCGGCGACGAGATCAACCGGGCCTCGCCCAAGACGCAGTCGGCGCTGCTGGAGTGCATGGAGGAGCGCCAGGTCTCGGTCGACGGCACCACCCACCTCCTCCCGCGCCCCTTCGCCGTGATCGCGACGCAGAACCCGGTCGAGATGGAGGGCACCTACTCGCTGCCCGAGGCCCAGCGCGACCGCTTCATGGCCCGCCTCTCGCTCGGCTACCCCGATGAGCGCGCCGAGCTCGAGATGATCCGCACCCGCGACTCGGCCAGCCCGCTCGAGGAGCTGCGGCCCGTCGTGGGCCTCGCCGAGCTCGAGCGGATGATGGCCTACGTGCGCTCCGTGTACGTCGCACCACCCGTGCAGGAGTACGTGGTGGCGATCATGCAGGCCACGCGGGTCGACCCCGAGCTGCGGCTCGGGGGGAGCCCGCGCGCCACGCTCCAGCTGATCGCCGCCGCGAAGGCTCTCGCCGCCCTCAGCGACCGCGACTTCGTGGTGCCGGACGACGTCGACGCGCTCGCCGTCCCCGTGCTCGGCCACCGCCTCCTGCCCGCCACGCGCCTCCCCGGCCGCTCCGGCGCCGGATCCTCGCACTCGGTCACCGAGATCGTGCAGCGCATCGTCGCGGCCACCCCCGTCCCCTTCGGCAACCGTGGCGACTGAGGCCCGCGCCGCCGAGACGCCGTCGTCCCGTCTCGGCGGTCTGCCCGCGCTCCGCGGGGTCGCGCTGACGCTGCGCGGCTGGGCGCTCGTTCTGCTGGGCGTCGCGGGAGTGGTGATCGCGCCGCTGACAGAGTTCCGCGAGCTGCTGTTCGTCGGCCTGGTGCTGCTGGGCCTGCCCCTGGGCGCGCTCGTCTCCCTGCTCCTGGCGCCGGCGTCGTTCCGAGTGCAGCGCCGCTTCGCTCCCCAGACCGTCGCGGCCGGCGACGTGGTGGAGGTCGACGTGCTGCTCGAGAACCGCGGCCGCGCCGTCCGCAGCGGGGCGCGCGCCCACGACCGGCTCGAGCGCGTGGAGCGCGGGGTCGTCGTCGGCCGGCCGGTCGCCGAGGGCGTCTTCGGGCTGCCGGGCGTCCCGTCGGGCGGCCGCGTGCGCGCCCGCTACCGTCTGCCCGCCGAGCGGCGCGGGATCCACCGCATCGGCCCGCTGCGCCTGGTGCGCGGCGACGGCCTCGGGCTCGCGCTCCGCGAGAGCGTCGTGGGGGCTGCGCAGCCGTTCGTCGTGACTCCGCGGGTCGTGCCGCTCCAGAGCGACGTCCTGGACGCGCACGGAGCAGGCGGATCGAGCCCGGTCGCGCACGCGACGGCCGGCGCCGGCACGGACGACGTGATCCCGCGCGACTACCGCCCGGGGGACGCCATGCGCCGGGTGCACTGGCGGGCGAGCGCCCGCTCCGGTGAGCTCATGGTCCGCCAGGACGAGCAGAACACCGATCCACACGCGTGGATCCTCCTCGAGACCCGGGCCGAGCGCGTGCTCGAGCGGCGCGGCGACGACCGGCTCGAGTGGGCGGTGTCGATGACGGCCTCCCTCGCCGTGCACCTGCTCGACCGCGGCTTCGAGACCCACCTCGTCGAGACGGGTGCGGACGGCGAGCCGGAGCACTCGGAGGACGAGCGCGAGGTGGCGCACGACGTGCTGCTGCGCCTGGCCGAGCTGGCGCCCTCGCGCGAGTCGGTCGACGCGGTGACCCGGATCTCGGCCGACATGCGCGACACCGGGGGAGTGCGACCGGTCTTCGCCGTCCTCACCCGACTCCTCGAGTCGGACCTCGACGCCCTCGGCTCCCTGGCCGCGCAGTCGCGCCCCGCGATCGCCTTCGTCGTCGCCGGCACCGCTGAGGAGGAGGCGGCTCTCGCCTCGCTCGGCTGGTACGCGGTGTCCGTCGACCCGAGTGCCTCCGTCGAGGAGGCGTGGGCGCAGGCTCTCGCTCTGCGGGTGGTGGCGTGAGCCGCCGCGTCGAGAGCGATCCGCGCGCCGGGTCGGCTCCTCTGAGCGGTCTGCTCTTCCTCGCGATCACGGCCGCCGCCGCCGGGATCGGGCGGCTCCTCGTCGGCGTCGACTGGCTGGTGCTCCTCGCGAGCGCGGTCGCCGTGGTGCTCGGCGTCCCGGCCGCCGCCCGGGCTCTGCGCGTGCACCCCGTCGTCCCGCCGATCCTCGGCACGCTGACGATGGTCGGCGTGCTGACCGCGATGTTCGTGCCCGGTCGGGCCCTGCTGTTCGTGATCCCCACGCCCGGCGCCGTCGCGCAGGCGGAGGCGCTCGCGCAGGGCGGCTTCCAGTCCATCGCCCAGCAGGGGCTCCCGGCCATCGCCGACGACGGCATCTCGTTCCTCCTGATCGGCGGGGTGGTCGTGCTCGCTTGGGTGGCCGACCTGTTCGCCTTCTCCGTCCGCCTCCCCGCCCTGGCCGGTCTGTTCCCTGCGGCGCTGCTCGCGGTGCCGGCGATCGTGGACCCCTCCGAGGTGTCCTGGGCGAGCCTCGTCGTCGCTGCGCTCGCCTACGCGGGCGTGCTCGCCGCCACGGCCGCCCCTCGCCGCCCGAGCGGCCCGAGCGCGGCCGCGGCCGTGCTGCCCGCCTTCGCGGCCGTGACCGTCGTCGTCCTGGGCGCGGGAGTCGTCGCCGGGTCGGCGGCAGGCTACGCGCGCACCACCGCCCCCTCGGGCGTCTCCGGCAGCCTCTTCAACGGCGCGATCGACCCGGTGGTCGCTCTCGGCGCGGACCTGCGCCGCCCGAACCCCGTGACCGTGCTGCGCTACGCCACCGACTCCGACCTGCCCGTCTACCTCCGCGTGCTGACCGTCTCGGACTTCGACGGTGACGACTGGGCGCCGAGCGAGACGGAGCAGACCGCTCCGATCGAGGCGCCGATCGCGCCCGAGGGGCTCTCCGAGAGCGTGCCGCGCGAGGCGGAGGAGGTCGACGTCTCGGTGGAGACGCTGCGGAGCCAGTGGCTCCCCGTGCCGTATCCGGTCTCGTCGCTGACGGGCGTCGGCGACGGCTGGCTCCAGGACGTGCAGGACGGCTCGATCCGCGGCGACGCGACGACCCGCTCCGGAGACGACTACCAGGTGCAGGCGCTGCGGCTCGAGCCCGACCCGCAGCAGCTGCTCGCCGCGCCCGCGCCGTCCGGCGTCGACCGGTACCTCTCGCTCCCCGACGACGTGCCCGAGATCGTCCGCACCACCGCCGAGGAGGTCACGGCGGAGGCTCCGACCGCCTACGACCGGGCGCGCGCGCTGCAGACGTACTTCCGCTCGTCCGAGTTCCGCTACTCCGAGGACACCCCCGCGGAGGAGGGCTACGACGGCGACGGAGTCGGCGTGCTCTCGGCGTTCCTGACGACGAAGGAGGGCTACTGCGTCCACTTCGCCTCGGCGATGGCGGTGATGGCGCGCGAGCTCGGGATCCCGTCGCGGCTCGCCATCGGCTACCAGCCCGGCTCCGTCGTGCCCTCCGGCGGCAGCGACCTGACCACCTACCGCGTCCTCTCCTCCGACCTGCACGCCTGGCCCGAGCTGTACTTCGAGGGAGTCGGCTGGCTGCCCTTCGAGCCGACGCCCAGCCGCGGCGCTCCGGCCTCCTACACCCTGCCGAGCGCGACGGCGTCCTCGGGCCCCACCGCCCCGGGCTCGACCGCGACCACCGCGCCCGGTGCGACCAGCGCTCCCGCCGCGACACCCACTCCGACGGCCGCGTCGGCGACGCCGACCCCCGGTGCCGTCGGCGCCTCGAGCACCACGGCGGCTCCCGCGGCCACGCTCTGGGTGCTGCTCCTGCTGCTCGTGCTCGTCCCCTGGCTGATGCGCGCCGTCCAGCGCGCGCTGCGGCGCCGGTCCGCGCGCTCCGGCTCCGTCGAGGCCGCGTGGGCCGAGCTGCTGGCGACCGCCCGCGACCTGGGCGTCCCCGTGGAGGACACGGAGTCTCCGCGCGCGCAGGAGGCCCGCATGGCTCCCGCCCTCGACCCCGGAGCGGCGGCACGTCTGCAGGGGCTTCGGGAGCGCGTCGAGCGCCGGCGCTACTCGCCGTCCGCGAGCGAGTCGGAGGCGTGGGACGACGCGACCGCCGTGGCCGCCGCGCTCCGCGGCTCCGCGGGTGCCGGTCGTCGGGTGCTCGCGTCGGTCGTGCCCCGCTCGGCGCTGGACCCGGTCGCCCGGCTCGCGCGTCCGAGGTCCGACCTATGATCGCTAGGTGATCCCGGACCCCCTCGACGCCTCGCTCGCGCCGCTGATCGGGCCGCGCACGGCGAGTGCGGTCGAGAAGGCCTTCGGGTACCGCACGGTCGGCGAGCTCCTGGGCCACTACCCGCGCCGCTACGCGAAGCGGGGCGAGCTGACGGCGCTCTCGCGTCTCCCCGTGGGAGAGAGCGTGACGATCGTGGCGGAGGTCCGCGAGGTGCGCGAGCGGCCGATGCGCAACCGGCGCGGCACCCTGCTCGAGGTCGTCATCTCGGACGGCTCGGGCACGCTCTCGCTGACGTTCTTCGGACAGCCCTGGCGCGCGGCGAAGCTCCACCGCGGCGTGCGCGGGATCTTCGCGGGCACGGTCTCGATGTTCCGCGACACCCCGCAGCTCACGCATCCCGACTACCGTCTGTTCGACGACGAGGAGGCCGCCGCGACGGAGACGGGAGGCGGTGAGCTCGCGAAGGACTGGGCCGAGCGGCCGATCCCGATCTACCCGGCGACCAGCGCGCTCTCGAGCTGGCAGCTCCAGGCCGCGATCGGCGTGCTGCTGGACGGCTTGCGCGACGTGCCCGACCCGATGCCCGAGCAGGTGCGCGCCGGCCGCTCGCTGCTGGGCCTCGGCGAGGCGCTGGAGCTGATCCACCGCCCGCAGCGGGAGGGCGAGGAGGCGCAGGCGCGCGAGACGCTCCGCTTCCACGAGGCGTTCCTCCTGCAGCTCGCCCTGCTCGAGCGCCGGGCCTCGGCGCGCAGCAGCCCCGCGACCGCCCGCGTGCCCGGCCCCGGCGGGCTGCTCGAGCGCTTCGACGCCGCACTGCCCTTCGCCCTCACCGGCGACCAGACCGCGGTGGGGCACGAGATCGCCGCCGATCTGGCTGCCGAGAGCCCGATGACCCGGCTGGTGCAGGGCGAGGTCGGCTCCGGCAAGACCCTCGTCGCGCTCCGGGCGATGCTCGCCACGGCCGAGAGCGGCGGGCAGGCGGCGCTGCTCGCTCCCACCGAGGTGCTCGCGGGGCAGCACCTCCGCTCGATCGCGAGGACCCTCGGCCCGGAGCTCGCGGCCGAGCTGGTGCCGACCCTCCTCACCGGCGGGCTGGGGGCGGCGCAGCGCCGCGCGGCCCTCCTCCGGATCGTCTCGGGCACGGCGAAGATCGTCGTCGGCACGCACGCCCTCCTCGGCGACGCGGTCTCCTTCTACGACCTGGGCCTCGTCGTGATCGACGAGCAGCACCGCTTCGGCGTGGACCAGCGGGACGCCCTGCGCCGGAAGGGCGCCACCCCGCCGCACGTGCTGGTGCTGACGGCCACGCCCATCCCGCGGACCGTCGCCATGACGGTCTTCGGCGATCTCGACACCTCGACCATCCGCGAGCTGCCCGCCGGGCGCCCCGGCATCACGAGCCACGTGGTCCCGCTCGCCGACCATCCCGCGTGGATCGCGCGGGCGTGGGAGCGCGCCGAGGAGGAGATCCGCTCGGGCCACCAGGTCTACCTCGTCTGCCCGGCGATCGAGCCGGGGGAGCCCGCCGAGGGCGCGCAGCCGCCCGAGGAGGACGCCGCCGCGCCGCTCACGACCGTCGCGGCCACGCTGGAGGGCGTGCGCGCGCATCCGCTGCTCGGGAAGCGGCGGTCGGCCGCGCTGCACGGGCGGATGACGACGGAGGAGAAGGACGCCGTGATGCGCTCCTTCGCCGCGGGGGAGATCGACGTCCTGGTGTCGACGACGGTCATCGAGGTCGGCGTGGACGTGCCGAACGCCTCGATGATGGTCGTGCTCGACGCGGAGCGGTTCGGGGTCTCGCAGCTGCACCAGCTCCGCGGACGCATCGGGCGCGGCGGCGTCGCGGGGGTGTGCCTGTTCGTGACGGCGGCGGAGGCGGGGACGGTCGCGCGCGAGCGGGTGGAGGCGGTCGCCGCGACGCTCGACGGCTTCGCGCTCGCCGAGGTCGACCTCGAGCTGCGCCGCGAGGGCGACGTGCTGGGCGACTCGCAGTCCGGCGGGCGCTCGTCGCTTCGCCTGCTGCGGGTGGTGCAGGACGCCGACGTGATCGTGGAGGCGCGGGCGCTTGCCGAGCGGCTCCTCGCGGAGGACCCGTCGCTCGCCGCGCACGACCGGCTCCGTGCCGCGCTCGAGCGCCGCGTGCAGGACCGCGACCGGGAGTTCCTCGCCAAGAGCTAGGCGGTGCCCGCCCGCTACTCTGTCGGCATGGCCCGCATCGCCGTCGTCCCCGGCTCCTTCGACCCCGTGACCCTCGGTCATCTCGACGTGATCGAGCGGGCCGCGCGCCTGGTCGACGAGCTGCACGTCGTGGTGGTGCACAACCCCGCCAAGACCGCGCTGCTGCCGATCGCCCAGCGCGTCTCGCTCATCGAGCAGTCGATCGCGGAGGCGGGCGTCGAGGGACGGATCGTCGTCGCCTCGTGGAGCATGGGCCTGCTCGTCGACTACTGCACCGACGTCGGCGCGAGCATCCTGGTGAAGGGCATCCGCTCGCAGGTCGACGTGGCGTACGAGACCCCCATGGCGATCGTGAACCGCAACCTCGCGCACGTCGAGACGGTGTTCCTCCTGCCCGATCCCGCGCACGCCCATGTGTCGAGCTCGCTGGTGCGGCAGGTCTCCTCCCTCGGCGGCGACGTCGCCCCCTACGTGCCGCCCGCGGTCGCCGCGTACCTCGCCGCCGGCTGAGGCGCCGCCGATCGTCCACCCGGGCGATCCCGGGCCGTGGACCCGGGCGCCCGCGGCAGCCGGGAGAATGGACCGGTGAGCGAGACGCGCGTGCAGGCCTGGGCCCTCGACGGCATCCCGGAGGTGACTCCCGGTGACGACCTGCTCGAGCTGATCCTCGCGGCCGTCGCCGCCGCCGCCGAGGAGGACCGGCCCGCGGACGGCGACATCCTCGTCGTCACGAGCAAGATCGTCTCGAAGGCGGAGGGGCGCGTCGTCGCCGCGGCCGACCGCGAGGACGCGATCACGGCCGAGACCGTCCGCGTCGTCGCCACCCGGGCGCACGGCTCCGGCGTCACCCGCATCGTGGAGAACCGCCTCGGGATCGTGCAGGCGGCGGCCGGAGTCGATGCCAGCAACGTCGCGGAGGGGACGGTCCTCCTCCTCCCCGCCGACCCGGACGCCTCGGCGCGGGCCCTCTGCGCGGGCCTCCGGGAGCGGCTCGGCGTGGAGGTGGGCGTGCTCGTCAGCGACACCCTGGGCCGCGCGTGGCGGGTCGGGCAGACCGACGCGGCCATCGGGGCCTCCGGCGTCCTCGTGATCGACGACCTCCGCGGCGGAGTCGACGCCCTGGGGCGCACGCTGGGAGTGACCATGCCGGCCGTCGCGGACGAGATCGCCGCGCTCGGCGACCTGGTGAAGGGCAAGGCGAGCGGACGCCCCGTCGCCGTCGTCCGCGGGCTCGCCCGCCTGGTGACGGGAGTCGAGAGCCCGGGTGCCCGCACGCTGACCCGCACGGGCCCCGACGACATGTTCCGCCTCGGCGCCGACGAGGCCTTCGCCGAGGGCTTCGCGGCCGGAGCAGCCTCGCGCGAGGAGCGCGCGTGACCGGCTGGAGCGCGGTCGTCGTGTTCAAGGGCCGCGGCGGCTCGAAGACGCGCCTCGACGTGCCGGGCCGCGCGGCGCTGGCCGAGGCGTTCCTCCTGGACACGCTCGCCGCCGTGGCCGCCGCGGAGCCGGTGGCGAGCCTTCTCCTGGTCACCTCCGACGCCGGTGCGGCCGACCGCGCACGGGCGGAGCACCCGCAGCTGGTGGTGGTGCCCGACCCGGGGACCCTCGACGCCGCCGTGTCCGGGGGGGCCGAGGCCGCCCTCCACCGCCGGCCGGGCGCCCCGGTGATCGTGCTGACCGGGGACCTGCCCGCCCTGCTGCCGTCGGACCTCTCCGAGGCGCTCGCGACGCGGTCGCTCCCGGCCGTCGTCCCGGACCGCGAGGGGAGCGGCACCACGGCGCTCCTGCTGGCGGCCGGAGCCCTCGTCGCTCCGGCGTTCGGCTCGGGCTCGCTGGCCCGGCACCGCGACGCGGGCTGCGCGGTCGTCGTGCTGCCCGGCTCGTCGACGCTGAGGCTGGACGTCGACACGCTCGCCGATCTCGAAGACGCGGAGGAGGCCGGCGTCGGCCCGCACACCTCCCGCGCGCTGGCCGCAGCGGCCTGACGCGCAGGGAGTCCGAGCCGCGGACGCGGTCAGCCGGCGAGCAGCCCCGCCTCGAACGCCGCCGTCAGGCCGGCGTCGATCGCGAGCGGTGCGCCGTCGACCGAGCGGACGGGGATCGCCCGCCGGGTGCTCGACACCAGCCACGCCGCATCGGCACCGGTGAGCGCCGAGACCGGCAGCTCGCGGCGCGACGACGCGAGCCCGCGGCGCTCGCCCAGCGCGAGGACCCGCTCGACCGTCGTGCCGGCGAGCACGCTGCCCGAGAGCGGCGTCGCGAGCACCCCGTCGCCGAGGAGCACCAGGCTCGACGTCGCTCCCTCGAGGAGCAGCCCGTCGCTCGTGCGCCAGACCACGTCGTCCGCGCCCCGGGACGCCGCCTCGCGCAGCGCCGCCCGGGTGACGGCGCCCGAGGTGGTCTTGACGCCCGGGAGCAGCCACGGCGCGAGCGGACCGCTCGCGTACCCGCGGTCCAGCACGACGACGGCCGCGCCCTTCTCCCGGAGCGCGCTCGAGTCGGGAGTCGGAGCCGCGCGCACGGTGCACCGGGCGGAGTCGCTCGAGCCGTGGGCGGCGATGAAGCGGACCGTCAGGTCGTCGACCCGGTCGTGCTCCGCCACGGCGAGGTCGACCGCTCGGGACCAGAGGGGCGCCTCCGGGATCGTCAGCCCGACGGCCCGGGCCGATCCGGCCAGCCGCGCGAGGTGCTCGCCGAGCGCGCGGGGACGTCCGTCGAGGACCGCGACGGTCTCGAAGACCCCGTCGCCGCGGAGGTAGCCCGCCTCGTCGACGCGGACGAGCGGACCCTCCGGGTCGCGGAGGACGACGGCGCCGGAGGTGATCTCGACCAGGACGGGGGTGCTCATCCGCCCATCCTGCCCCCGGCGGAGCCTCAGCGGGGGAGGAGGCCGCTCGCCACGTCGGACGGCTCGACGATCTCGCGCCACGGCTCCGGCCGGAGTCCTGCCGAGCCGAGCACGTCGGCCCCGGCGAGGAGATCCACGTCGAGACCGGTCAGCTCGCCGATCGCGGCGACCGGCAGCTGGAACGTCCTGAAGCCGCCGAGCGGCACCAGGCCCTCGCGCACGCGCTCCACGAGCTCGCTCTGGTCGAGCAGGTACGCGCTCGTCGCGAGCGTCGATCCGTCCGGGCTCCACGCCGCGATCTTCCAGAAGCGGCGGGGGATGCCCGTACCGCGGTAGACCGGGTCGTCGTCCGCGAGCACGGGCCCGGTGAAGACGCTCAGGCGCGTGCGCCAGGTCTGCGCGTACTCGAGCACCAGCGTCTCGAGCCCGAGCCACAGCTCCTGCGACTGGTTGAAGCCGCTCGCCTGGGGCGCGGCGTTCGTGTAGCAGAAGCTGTCGCGGTTGGCCGCGGCGGCCTCGTCCCGGTCGCCCCAGACGGGGTCGCGGCGGCGGACGAGGTGGCCCCGGTCGAGGTCGTTGCGGGCGTACACCTCCGGCCCGGTCTGCTCGGAGGCGGGGATGCGGTCGTCGAGGTGCCAGTCGTCGCCGCGGCCGAGCTCGACCAGGCGCGCGCCGTCGATGTTCACGGCCGTCGAGACGGCCAGGCGCCGCTCCGGATCCAGCAGCACCTCGAAGTGCGTGTACGGCAGGAGCCGCACCGGGCGCTCGACCCTCAGGCGCGGCGCACCCGCGGGGACGCCGAGGAAGTCCGCGTCGAAGCTCACTCCTCGACCTCCGCCGTCGGAGTCGCCGTGGCTGTCGCTGTCGGGGTCGCCGTGGGAGTCGCAGGGGGAGCCTCGGTCGCGGGGACTCCCGTGCCGGTCGGAGCCGGAGCCGGTGCCTGGGTGGCGGGAGCCGGGACCTGCGAGCCGTTGCTGATCAGCAGGGCGATGTCGGAGTAGCGCGCGACGGTCGTGCCCGCGGCCGGGTCGGTGCCCGCCACCAGGCCGGCCGGGAGCGACGAGTCGATGGTCGCCCCCTCCTCGACGTCGAAGCCGAGGTCCTCCAGCGCCTCCGTGGCGTCGTCGACCGAGCGGCCGGAGACGGTCGGCACGGCGATCTGGCGGCCGTTCAGCAGGGCGCTGCTGGGCTCCTCGAAGTCGTCTCCGCCGTACTTCTGGTCGGCGCGGGTCATCACCGAGTTCCAGATGTAGTGGCGGATGTTGGAGGCGTACGGGCGGCTCTCGAGCTCCGAGTTCGGGAAGCGGACCTCGCGCATCGAGGTGTGGCCGTCGATGTTGCCCACCCAGACCACGGTCGCGACGCGCGAGCTCGCGCCGTCCATCCAGGTCGACTCCGCGTTGTCGGTGGTGCCCGTCTTGCCGATGTGCTCGATGCCGTCGTCCGGGTCGGACTGGGCGGCCGTGCCGCCGGTGACGACGCGCTGCAGGGCGTAGTTCGCGACCGCCGTCAGCTCGGGGCTGAGGGCCTGGTTGCAGGTGGAGGTCGGCGGCTGGACGGCGGCGCCGGTCGCGTCGGTGATCGCGTCGATGGCGATCGCGGAGCAGGCGGTGCCGTTGTTGGCGAAGCCGGCGAAGGCGGTGACCATCGAGAGGGGGGAGATGAGCGTGTCCGAGCCGAGGACGGCGGACGGCTTGTAGTCGACCTCGCCGCCGTCGGCCGCCTTCACGCCGAAGCCGACCGCGCGGTCGCGGATCGCGCAGAGGTCGAGCTGCTGCGCCATCGAGACGTAGACGGTGTTGATCGACTGCATCGTGCCGGTCAGCACGCTGTAGCTGCCGTTCTCGCTGTCGTCGTTGTTGACCTCGTAGGAGGTGTCGAGCTCGCCGCCCGGCGCGCAGCTGGCGGGGAAGCCCGAGAAGGTGCGCTCGCGGCCGTTGATCGTCTCGTTCAGGGTGCGTCCGCTCGCGAGCCACTGCGCGAGCGTGAACACCTTGTAGGTCGATCCGACCTGGAACCCGGCGGAGCCGCCGTAGGCCGTGTCGGTGTTGAAGTTGACGGCGGAGAAGTTCGCGCCGTTCACGGCGCCGGCCGCGTCGTAGTCCTTGTTCTGCACCATCGCCAGGATCCGGCCGGTGCCGACCTCCATCGAGACGGTCGCGCTGCCGATGTTGGTGTCGAGGGTGGGGACCTTGGGGACGGCGTTGTTCGTCGCGTTGGCCGCGGTGTCCTGCAGGTCGCGGTCGAGCGTCGTGTAGATCTTGTAGCCGCCGCGCTGGAAGTTCGCGAGGCGGGTGTCCGCGTCGTCGCCGAACGCCGGGTCGTTCTGGACGACGCGGGTGATGTAGTCGCAGAAGAAGGCCGCGTTGCCGGCGGTCTGGCAGCCGGTGGGCGTCTGCGTGATCGCGGGGACGACCTCCTCGGCGACGGCGGCGTCGTGGTCGGCCTGCGAGATCTTCCCCTCCTGCAGCATCTGGTCGAGGACGTAGTCGCGGCGGATCTTGTTGTCCGGGATGTTCTCGGGCTGGTCGATCCTGAGGCCGTTGGGGTTGTTGACCGTGGCGATCAGGCTCGCGGCCTGCGCCAGGCTCAGGTCGGCCGCGGTGGTCGAGAAGTAGTACTCGGCCGCCGCCTGGATGCCGTAGACCTGCCCGCCGAAGCCCGCGATGTTGAGGTAGCCGAGGAGGATGTCGTCCTTGCTGTACTTCTTCTCGAGGTCGACGGCGAGCTTCATCTCCTTGAGCTTGCGGCTCGGAGTGGTCGCGGTCGCCTCCTCGTAGGCGGCCTCGGAGGCCGCCTCGTCGGTCGCGCTCAGCGACTCCGCCTTCTGCACGAGGACGTTCTTGACGTACTGCTGAGTGATGGAGGATCCGCCCTGGAGGTCCCCGCCGACGATGTTGCTGAGCACCGCGCGGATCGTGCCCTGCAGGTCGACGCCGCCGTGGTCGTAGAAGCGCGGGTCCTCGGTCGAGACCGCCGCGTCCTTCACGGACTGGCTGACCTGGTCGAAGGCCACCTCCTCGCGGTTCTGCGCGTAGAAGGAGGCGAGCAGCTCGTCCGAGCCGTCGGTGCGCTTGGCGTAGATCTCGGTCTTCTGGGCCAGCTGGCCGAGCTCGAGGTACTCCGGCACCGTCTCGAACAGCCCGATCGGGTTGTTCTCGGCGAGACCGGTGACGGCGAGGGCGGGAGTGACCCCGACCGTGATCAGCAGGCCCCCGGCGAGGCTGGCTCCGACGATCCCGAGGACCCGGGCGAGCACGCCGCCGCGGGCGGTTCCTTGCGCAGACATGGCTACGAGAGTAGGCGACGAGTCTGGATCCGTCGTGCGGCCGCGCTCGGGGGCCCGGATGCCCGCCCTCCCGGCCCCGGGAGCGGCGGCCGCCGGTACGGTGAGCGGGTGACCAGAGCCCGAGCATGACCGCCTCCGCCGACCCCGCCGAGACGCGCCGCCGCGCGGTGCTCGTGGTGGCCGTCCTCGCCTCCTTCGTCGCCTTCCTCGACGGCACCGTCGTCAACGTCGCCCTGCCCGCCATCACCCGCGAGCTCGGCGGCGGGCTCGCGGTGCAGCAGTGGGTGGTCGACGGGTACCTGATCACGCTCGGCGCGCTGATCCTCGTGGCCGGCTCGCTCGCCGACCGCATCGGCCGGGCCCGCAGCATGACCATCGGCCTGATCGGCTTCGGTGTCACCTCGCTGCTGTGCGCGCTGGCCCCCACCGCCGAGGTCCTCATCGTGGCGCGGATGCTCCAGGGCGCCGCCGGCGCGATCCTCGTGCCCAGCTCGCTCGCCCTCATCATCGCGACCGTCCACGGCGCCGCGCAGGCCCGGACCATCGGCGCGTGGACGGCCTGGACCGGCACGGCGACGATCGCCGGCCCCGTGCTCGGCGGCCTGCTGGTGGACGCGGGCTCGTGGCGGTACGTCTTCGCGCTCAACCTGCTGCCGATCGCGGTGACGCTGGTCCTGCTGCGCAGGCTCGGCGCGGTCGACTCGGGGACCCGGGTGCCGATCGACGGCGTCGGCGCGGTGCTCGGGGTCATCGGCCTGGGAGGGCCGGTGTTCGCGCTGATCGAGCAGGAGCGGCTCGGGATCCAGCATCCGCTCGTGCTGACCGCCCTGATCGGGGGAGTCGCCGCCCTCGTCGCGTTCGTCGTGTGGGAGCGGCGCGCGGCGCATCCGATGCTGCCGCTGTCGCTCTTCGCGTCGCGGAACTTCACCGTCGGCAACGTCTCGACGGCGTTCGTCTACGGCGCGCTCTCCTTCGGCTTCTTCGCGCTGGGCCTGTTCCTCCAGCAGACCCTGGGCTTCTCGGCGACCCTGGCCGGGCTCGCGACGCTCCCGCCGACGATCCTGCTGCTCCTGCTCTCGCAGGTCTCCGGGTCGCTGTCGGCGCGGTTCGGCCCGCGGCTCTTCATGGGCGTCGGACCGCTGATCGCCGCGGCCGGGTTCCTCCTGCTCTCCTTCGTCGACGAGGGCGCCGACTACGCCACGCAGCTGCTGCCGGGGATCCTCCTCTTCGGCTTCGGCCTCGCGGTGACGGTCGCTCCGCTGACCTCGACGATCCTCGGCGCGGTGGAGGACGGGCACAGCGGAGTCGGCTCCGCCGTGAACAACGCCGTCTCGCGCATCGCTGGGCTGGTCGCCATCGCCGCGACCTCGCTCGTGGTCGGCGACTCGCTCGACGTCGAGGGCTTCTCCCGTGCCGCCGTCGCGACCTCCGCCCTCCTGGTCGCCGGGGGCGTCGTCTCCCTCCTCGGCATCCGCAACCCGGCTCCCGCCGACCGCTGACGACTGCTCGGGGAGCGTCTCCGACCCCCGTCCGGGGTGCGGCGCTCCGTGTTCACGCGGTGTCCGCCGATCCTTCGACGGAACGTGGATGAAATAGTTGTCGCTACATGGAATACTGATCGACGTCGATGCGCTTGCATACATTGGACGGGGACGCTCTCCCCGCGACGACCGTCACACTCGAGGAGAAACCATGACCGACACCGTCACCATCCCCGGCTACAAGGCCGGCACCTGGGTCATCGACCCCACCCACAGCGAGGTCGCGTTCAGCGTCCGCCACCTGATGATCAGCAAGGTCAAGGGCAAGTTCGAGCGCTTCACCGCCACGTTCACCACCGGCGAGAACCCGCTCGACTCCAAGGTCGAGGCCACCGCCGAGGTCGCCTCCGTCAACACCAACGAGCCCAACCGCGACGGCCACCTCCGCACCGGCGACTTCTTCGAGGCCGAGAAGTACCCGGAGATCCACTTCGTCTCGACCGCCGTCCGCCCGAACGGCGACGACTTCCTCGTCGACGGCGAGCTCACCATCAAGGGCACCACCAAGCCCGTCACCTTCGAGGTGGAGTTCGGCGGCTTCGGCACCGACCCCTACGGCAACTACAAGGCCGGCCTCACCGCCAAGGCGACCATCGACCGCACCGACTTCGGTCTGACCTACAACGCGGCCCTCGAGACCGGTGGCGTGCTCATCGGCGAGAAGGTCACCATCACCCTCGACCTGCAGGCCGCCCACCAGGCGTAGTCCGAGCCGATCGACCGGAGCCGTCCCTCCCCCCGGGGAGCGGACGGCTCCGTCGTTCCCGGAGCCGGTGCGGGATCAGAGGATGCCGAGGTCCGTCAGCTGCTCGGAGATGCCGGCGCCGTCGGGCGCGAAGACCCAGGTCGTGCCGCTGGTCAGGGAGCGGTCCTCGGCCTTCGAGCGGCCTCCCGCGAGCACCGCCTCGCCGGTGGAGAGCTGGCGGATCGCGATGGCCGCGACCTTGTCGGGGTGCTCGTCCGCGAAGTCGGAGTAGATCTCCTCGTCGTGCTGCCCGTCGTCGCCGACCAGCAGCCAGCGCACGTCCGGGAACTCGGCCGCGAGTCGGCGGAGGTTCATCTCCTTGTGCTGCTTGCCGCTGCGGAACCAGCGGTCGTGCGTCGGGCCCCAGTCGGTCAGGAGGAGCGCTCCGGCCGGGTACAGGTGCCGCGACAGGAAGCGGGTGAGCGCCGGGGCGACGTTCCACGCGCCGGTGGAGAGGTAGATGACCGGGGAGCCCTCGTACTGCCGGGCGAAGCGGTCGAGGAAGACCGCCATGCCGGGCGTGGGCATCCGGGCGTGCTCGTCGAGCACGAAGGTGTTCCAGGCGGCGACGAAGGGGCGGGGGAGCGCGGTGACCATCACCGTGTCGTCCACGTCCGACACGACGCCGAGCCGCGACTCCGGACGCACGATGAACACGGGCGCCTCGACGGGCTTCGAGCCCGCGGTCGAGAAGGTGATGGTGTGCCAGCCGGGCTCGAGCGTGATCGGGAGGTCCGCGTCGACGACTCCGCCGCGGTCGGCCGTCACCCGGTGGGTCTGCCCGTCGGCCTCGACGGTCACGACGGCCCCGCTCACGAAGACGCTGGTGAAGCTCCGCCAGCCGCGCACGCCCTCGACGGGGCGGACCTCCTCGACCCCGGGAGCGGTCGGCCGCGTGTAGAGGACGCGGGCCAGGACGCGCAGCTGCGTCGTCGAGCCGTAGCCGGTGTAGGGGATGACCCTCGGGACGTAGCCCTTGCGCTTCACGCGCCTCATCCGGAAGGAGTGGAGTCGGTCCTCGAGGCGGGCGGCGCGGTGCATGACCTCCGCCTTGCCTGCGCTCAGGGGCTTGCTCTCGGGCGTCAGCGGCATCCGCCCAGTCTGTCAGACCGGATGCCGGACCGCGGATCGCGCTCTCACGCGATCGTCAGGCTCCGGTGGGCTCGATCAGCTCGGGGCCGTTCGCCGAGACGGAGCCCACGGCCGCGCCGACGCCGTGCACCTCGAGCTCCTCGGCCAGCTCGGCCGCGCCCTCGGCGGCCGCGCGCAGCAGCTCGCCGTCCCCGGGGGACGCCGGGTCCAGCCAGTCCTCGATCAGCTCCGGCTGCAGCAGCACGGGCATCCGCTCGTGCACCTCGGCGAGCGGCCCGGCGGAGGGGCGGGTGAGGACCGTCGCCGAGAGCAGCCACGGAGAGCCCGGCTGGGCCGAGCGCCACCACTCGTAGAGACC
This sequence comes from Rathayibacter sp. AY1B7, assembly GCF_002932735.1. Classification (NCBI taxonomy): domain Bacteria; kingdom Bacillati; phylum Actinomycetota; class Actinomycetes; order Micrococcales; family Microbacteriaceae; genus Rathayibacter; species Rathayibacter sp. AY1B7. The sequence continues at coordinate 17,973 of NZ_PSWK01000011.1, read as the reverse complement.
GGCGAACAGGAGGAGCGAGCCCTCGCCCGGCGAGACGTAGACGGGTGCCTTCGCCCCGTCCGCGCCGACCCGCCACTCGTACCAGCCCGAGGCGGGCACGATCGCGCGCCGGGAGGCGTAGGACTCGCGGAACGACGGCTTCTCGGCGACGGACTCGATCCGCGCGTTGAACAGCGGCGGCCCCGCGGACGGGTCGGCGGCGGAGCGGGGCACCAGGCCCCAGCGGGCTCCGGCGAGCCGACGCCGCGGCGGGCTGCCCTCCTCGACCCCCTTCATCGACTCCGCGACGACGGCGATCCGCTGGGTCGGCGCGATGTTCCAGGACGGCTCCGGAAGGTCGGCGCCCGGCTCGTCGATGTCGAAGAGCGCCACCAGGTCGGCGGTGGTCTGCGAGAGGACGAAGCGTCCGCACATGGTTTCTCCCGGGTGGATCGGACCCGCGGAGCCGTCGCCCTTCCGGGGGCGCGAAACACGAGGGACTTTCGATGAGACGACCCCGACCGGCGGTCGCCGTGCGTACGATTGTAGGAACCACGACCGAAGGAGCCCGCCGTGCCTCTTGGAAACCTCGTCGATCGACCGTTCGGTGAATCGTCCCAGGTCCGCAACGAGCCGGTGCAGGTGCGCAGCGCCGCCCGTCTCGCCTCGCTGCTCGACGCGGCGGCCGCCGTCGTCGACGAGGTCGGCTTCGACCGTCTGACCACGGCGATGGTCGCCGAGCGCGCGGGAGCCGCGATCGGCACGGTCTACCGCTACTTCCCGGACCGCATCGCCGTCCTCCAGGCGCTGCGCGAGCGGGCCCTCGAGCGCTTCCGCCGCCGCGTCATCACCGAGATCCGCGACACCCACCCGGGCAACTGGTGGGGCGCGGTCGACTGCGCGATCGACGCCTTCTGCGAGATGCACCGCAACGAGCCGGGCTTCCGCTCCATCCGCTTCGTGGACACGATCCACGCCCCCGAGGTCGCGGGCGAGGCGTTCGAGGCCGGCTTCTTCGCCCGCCGCTTCGCCGAGATCCTCGCGTCCGAGTACGGCCTCCCGGGCGGCGCGCAGCTGTCCTTCCGCCTCGAGGTGACCATCGAGGTCGCGGACGCGCTGCTCACAAGGGCGTTCCTCATCGACCCCAACGGCGACCAGCGCTTCATCGACGAGAGCCGCTCACTGCTGCGCCACTACATGACCTCGCACTACGGAGCCGTCGAGGAGTCCTGACCCGCCCGGGCTGTCAAGGCCCTAGTCGCTCTCGGAACATCCCGCAACACTTCGCGGTCCGGGTTGGCAGGCGGCTGCTATTGGTGTTTTCCTTGCCGCCTGGCCCCGTTCGGGGCCGCGGGCCGTGCAACGGCCGGACGCGCGGAGCGAGAGCGGGCACAGTCGTGGACCAGGGACAGATCGGCGCGCACACCGCCGGACGGCGGGCGGCCTCGTGATCGAGTTCCGCAACGTCAGCAAGCAGTACCCGGACGGCACGCGGGCGGTCGACGACTTCTCGCTCGTGCTGCCCTCCCGGCAGACGACCGTCTTCGTCGGCTCCTCGGGCTGCGGGAAGACCACGATCCTCCGCATGATCAACCGGATGATCGAGCCGACCTCCGGCACCATCGAGATCGACGGCGAGGACATCTCGTCCCTGCCCGCCGTCGCGCTCCGCCGCCGCATCGGCTACGTGATGCAGAACTCCGGCCTCCTGCCGCACCGCAAGGTCATCGACAACATCGCGACCGTGCCGAGGCTGAACGGGGTCGCCAAGAAGCAGGCGCACGCCCGCGCGCTCGAGCTGATGGACACGGTCGGACTGGACCGTGCGCTCGCCGCCCGGTACCCCAGCCAGCTCTCCGGCGGCCAGCAGCAGCGCGTCGGGGTGGCGCGTGGCCTCGCGGTCGACCCGAACATCCTGCTGATGGACGAGCCGTTCGGCGCGGTCGACCCTCTCGTGCGCGCCGACCTGCAGCGCGAGACCCTGCGACTCCAGGACGAGCTCGACAAGACCGTGGTCTTCGTCACCCACGACATCGACGAGGCGTTCCTGCTCGGCGACCAGGTCGTCATCCTCGAGAAGGGCGGCCGGATCGCGCAGAAGGGCTCGCCCGCCGAGATCCTGGCGAACCCCGCGAGCGAGTTCGTCGCCGGCTTCGTCGGTGCGGACCGCGGCAAGCGCTCGCTCCGGATCGAGGAGCGCGACGGCGCCCGCATCGTGGTCGACGGCGACGGGCGTCCGACCGGAGTGCTGCGCGCGCAGGACGGCCCCGCCGCGTGAACTGGGTCGTCAACAACACGGACGCGATCGTCGCGAACCTGCTGGCGCACCTGGCCCTGTCGGTCCCGCCGATCCTGCTCAGCTTCCTCGTCTCGCTGCCGTTCGGCTGGTTCGCGAACCGCTACCGCTGGAGCCGCGGCACCCTGCTGACAGGGCTCGGCGTGCTCTACGCCATCCCCTCGCTGGCCATGTTCATCCTGCTGCCGGTCCTGCTGGGCATCCCGCTCCGCTCGACCGCCAACGTGATCACGGGCCTCACCCTCTACGGCGTCGCGCTGATGGTCCGCACCACCTCGGACGCACTGGGCGCGGTGTCGGACGACGTCCGCCAGTCGGCGACCGCGATGGGCTACTCCGGCTGGGCGCGCTTCTGGCGGGTCGAGTTCCCGCTGGCCGGCCCGGTCCTGCTCTCGGGCCTGCGCGTGGTCACGGTCAGCACGGTCAGCCTGGTGACGGTCGGCGCGGTCCTCGGGATCCAGAGCCTCGGCCTGCTCTTCACCGACGGCTTCCAGCGCGGCATCACCGGTGAGATCGTCACGGGCATCGTCCTCACGATCGTCCTCGCGCTGGTGCTCGACGGACTGCTGGTGCTGATCGGCCGTCTCCTCATGCCCTGGACGGCTCTGGACCGCACGCGCCGCTCGCGCAGACCGGTCGCGGTCGAGAGGGCGGTGACGTCGTGAACCTCATCGCCGAGGCCTTCGCCTGGATCGCCGACCCCGCGCATTGGACCGGGGTCTACGCGATCCCGACCCGTGTCGCCCAGCACGTCGGCATCAGCCTGCTGGTGCTCGTGATCGCGGCCGCGATCGCGATCCCGATCGGCTACCTGATCGGGCACACCGGGCGCGGCAAGGGCATAGCCGTGCCGGTCGCAGGCGGCCTGCGCGCCCTGCCGACGCTGGGCGTGCTCGTCCTCGCGGCGATGAGCCTGGGGCTCGGCCTCGGCGCTCCGGTGATCGCCCTCGTCGTACTCGCGATCCCGTCGGTGCTCGCCGGCGCGTACTCCGGGCTCGAGGCGGTCGACCGCCGCACGGTCGACGCGGCGCGCTCGATGGGCATGACCGAGTGGCAGATCCTGACGAAGGTCGAGATCCCGCTGGGGCTGCCGCTGCTGATCGGCGGGCTCCGCTCGGCGGCGCTGCAGATCATCGCGACCGCCACGCTCGCGGACTACATCGGCGCCGGCGGCCTCGGGCAGTACATCTTCCGCGGAGTGAAGTCGGGGGACTACCCGCAGATGCTCGCCGGCTCGATCCTGGTGATCGTGCTGACGCTCCTCAGCGAGATCCTCTTCGCCCTCCTCCAGCGGCTCGCCGTGCCGCGCGGAGTCGTGCTCGGCCTGGCCGGCACCGCCGGCCGCACAGGTTCCCGCGCCTCGTCGCCCCGACGACGCGCGGTGATGGGAATCCCCATCGAAGAAGGGAAATAGCAATGTTCACAGCACATTTCACGAAGGGCCGTGTCGCGCTCAGCGCACTCGCGGTCGGTGCCGTCGTGGCACTGGCAGGGTGTTCCTCGAGCGATCCGCTCGATGAGGGATCGGGTGCGACTGCGGGCAGCGAGACCATCGTGGTCGGCTCGCAGGACTACTACTCGAACGAGATCCTCGCCGAGATCTACGCGCAGGCGCTGGAGAACGACGGCTTCACCGTCGACCGCCAGCTGCGCATCGGCCAGCGCGAGATCTACCTGCCCGAGATCGAGAGCGGATCCATCGACGTCTTCCCGGAGTACGACGGCAGCCTCCTGCAGGCGCTCGAGCCCGACGCGACGGCCACCACCGCCGACGACGTGTACTCCGGGCTCGGCGACGCGCTGCCCGACGGCCTCCGCGCCCTCGACGCCGCCGAGGCCAGCGACCAGAACTCGTACACCGTCACCCAGGCCTTCGCCGACAAGTGGGACCTGACCGACATCGCGTCGCTCAAGAACGTCACCGACCCGATCGTGGTCGGCGGCAACTCCGAGCTGCAGACGCGCCCCTACGGGCCCGACACCCTGCAGTCGAAGTACGGCATCACGACCACCTTCCAGGCGATCGAGGACAGCGGCGGATCGACCACCGTCGACGCGCTCACCAGCGACCAGATCCAGCTGGCGAACGTCTACACGGCCGACCCGAACATCCAGAAGAACGACCTCGTCGCTCTCGAGGACCCGGACGGACTGTTCGTGGCCGACAACGTCGTGCCGATCGTCTCGAGCAAGATCACGGACGACGCGGCCGAGGTGCTGAACGCGGTCAGCGCGAAGCTCACGGCGGACGACCTCGTCGCCCTCAACTCCGAGAGCGTCAACGAGCAGAAGTCCGCGTCCGCGATCGCGGGCGAGTGGCTGAAGTCGGCGGGTCTCGTCGACTGATCCTCCCCGGATCCACGCCCGGAGGCGCGTCACTCGTCGAGGTGACGCGCCTCCGCTCTGTTCAGGAGCTTCTTCCCGAGGAGCACGAGCAGGGCGAAGACGACGATGACGCCCACGAAGACGTAGCCGGCGCCGTGCAGGCTCTCCGAGAGTTCCCGGTAGCTGCCCGCCGCGGCCGCGCCGACGCCGACGTAGGCGGACGACCAGAGCACGCACGCCGGGATCGTCCAGGCCATGAAGGTCCGATAGCGCATCCCGCTCATCCCCACCGTCAGCGGGATCAGCGAGTGCAGCACCGGCAGGAAGCGCGAGAGGAACACGGCGAACCCGCCGCGCCGCGCGAGGTAGCGCTCGGCCTTCAGCCAGTTCTTCTCGCCGAGCCGGCGTCCCAGGCGCGACGCGCGGATCCGCGGCCCGAACCAGCGGCCGAGGTAGAAGCCGACGGACTCGCCGCAGAGGGCGCCGATGACGACCGTGACGGCCAGCGCCGCGAACTGCAGCGGGCTGGTCACGCCGGTCGCGCTGACGATCACGATCGTGTCGCCGGGGACGACGAGGCCCGCCAGGATCGTGGTCTCGAAGAAGATCGCGAGTCCGGCGAGGAGCGTCCGCCAGACCGGGGGGACGCTGACGACGAAGTCCAGGATCCCGGTGAGGGTGTCGTTCACCGGGCGCCCCCGCCCGCCGGGGACTCGATCGGGGGCTGGGGCCGACGGCGGCTCCGGATGCTCGGCATGGCTCGATCGTAGGGGCGCACGGCTGGGCGGCGGCAGGGCTGCGCCCGGGAGGCCGGTGGACGCCGGGCGGTCAGGGGACGGCGACGAGCGCGGAGGCCGCCGGGCCGGTGCCGTTCGCCGTGACCGCCTGCACCGAGAGGGTGTAGCTGCGGCCCGGGACCAGCTTCGTGAAGGTCTGCGAGCGCTTGGTCGCGGCGACCACGGCGCTCCAGGCTCCGGCTCCGCTCGTGTCGGAACCGTCGCGTGACACCCGGTAGCCGGTGACCGCCGAGCCGCCGGTCCCCGCGGGGGGCGACCACGCGAGCGTCGCCGTGCCGTCCGAGCCCGCCGTGGCGGTGACGGCGGTCGGAGCGCCGGGGAGCCCGGCGGAGACGAGGGTCGCGGTCAGCGTGGTGCTGATCCCGGGAGTGACGACGCTGTGCGAGGCGGCGCCGCCGTCCGACCAGGACGAGAACCGGTAGGCCGTGCCCGACGCGTCGGTCTGGTCCGGGACCTCCAGCTGAAGGGCCGAGCCCGCCCACGAGACGACGGTCGTGCCTCCGGCGACCTCGGTGCCGTTGACGACGACCGTCCGGCCGGCGGGAGCGGTGGCCAGGGTGACGGACACCTTCTGCGGGGAGAACGTCCGAGTCGCCGTCGTCGACACTCCGCTCGAGTCCGTCGCGGTGACGCTGATCAGGAGGTCGCTGTCCGCGGCGGCGGCGAGGTCCTCCGGGCCGGGGGCGACGAAGGAGAGGTCGTTCCCCGTCAGCGGCCCGAGGAAGGGATGCGTGTGCTGAGCGTGGCGGCGCTGGACGGTCCAGGTGAGCGCCGAGGCGGGCAGGACGCCGTCCTCGGCGTCGGTCGCCGTGGCGCGGAGGCCGTAGCTCCGGCCCGTGACGAACATCCCTCCGTCGGCGGGTGCGGTGATGCTCACCGTCGGGGCACTGTCGCCCGAGGTGATCCTCGTCGTCGCGGGGGCGGAGACGGCTCCCTTCGGATCGCGGACGCGGAGGGACGCGGTCCAGCTGCCGGCGGCGTAGCTGTGGGTGAAGGTCGGGCCGGTCGTGATGCGGTCGGGGGTGCCGTCGCCGAACGACCACAGGTAGGTCAGGGCACCGCCCTCCGGGTCGCTGCTGCCCGAGCCGTTCAGCCGCGCGGCGAGAGGAGCCGCGCCGGAGGAGGGGGCGGCGGTGAGGGCCGCGGTCGGAGCGCGGTTCGCCGCGGCGGTGTAGGCGAGGCGCCGGACCTCGCCGCCGTTCGCGTAGCTGGTGTAGAAGAGGTCCTGGGTCCCGCGCGAGGGACCGAAGGCCATGGCGACGGCGCTGCTGCCGCCGAGGCCGGTCACGAGGTCGCCGGCCGCGCCGGTGCGCCCGAGGGTCCGGATCTTCCCGCACACGTAGTCGCCGAAGAGGTACGCGCCGTCGTAGGCGGCCGGCCAGACGCCGCGGGGGACGTAGGCGCCGCCCGTGATCGAGGCGCAGCCGCTGCTGTGCGCGTAGTCGTGGACCGGGTCGGTGAGCCCGGCGGGCGCCGCGGCTCCGCAGTTCGAGGCCGAGCCGGTCTTCGCGCAGTGGCCCTCACGGGTGTTCCAGCCGTAGTCGGCGCCGGCGACGCCCTGGTCGATCTCCTCCCAGGCGTCCTGGCCCACGTCGTTGATGCGGAAGACGGTGCCGGTCGCGTTCGGGTCGAAGGCCATCCGGAACGGATTGCGCAGGCCGCTCGCGAAGGTCTCGCGGCAGCGCAGGCCCTCGGCGGCCGGGGCGAGCCGGCAGGAGGCGGTCCCGGTGCCCAGGTAGGGGTTGCCGGCCGGGACGCCGCCGGTGAGGGTGATCCGGAGGATCTTGCCGTTCAGGATGTTCGGGTCGCGGGCGGCGTCGTTCCGGCCGCCGCAGCCGCTGCCGCCCGGCGAGCCGACTCCGCCGCGGTAGTCGCAGCCGCCGTCGCCGACGCTGACGTAGAGCAGGCCGTCCTTGCCGATGGCGAGGTCGCCGCCGTTGTGGTTGCTCGCGGGGGAGTAGATGCCGTCGAGGAGGACGCGCTCGGAGGCCGGGTCGATGCGGTCGTCGGTGCCGAGCTGGAACGAGGAGACGCGGTTGCGCGGGGCTCCCGCGGGGTTCACCGTGCCGCCGGCGTTGGTCGGGCAGGAGGAGTCGGAGCCCTTCGCGGTGTAGTAGACGACGACTGTGCGCGAGCCCGGTGCCGGGTCGACCGCGAGGCCGAGCACGCCGCGCTCGCCGTTGGCGCAGACCTTCGAGCGCAGGTCGAGGGCCGGGGTGGCGATAAGGCTGCCTCCGCGGATCACCCGGATCGCTCCGGTCTGCGAGGAGACGAGGGTGCGCCCGTCGGTCGTGAAGGCGAGGGCGGTCGGCGCGGGGACGGCCGCCACCCGGGAGTCGGTGAAGCCGGCGGGCACGACGGGAGCGGCGGACGCCGGACCCGCGGGCCCGGCGACGAGCGCGGCGGCCGTGATCGCCAGGACGGTGAGCAGGGCGAGACCGCGGGGGCGGATCCTCGAGCGGGGCATCGGTGACTCCGAGACGGTCGGCGCTGCTGAGCGAGCGGCGGTCTGCGGCGGTGCAGAGGGCGCTGTCGGCGATGACGCGGGGCCAGGATAGGCGCGCGCGGCGGAGGGGCCGTGTCCCCCTTCAGGGTCAACACTGGGGGCTCCGGGCGCGGTGTCCCCGGGCCGCTCACGTCGAGCGGGGCTGCAGTGCGTCGGCCCGCCGGTTCACTCCAGAGCGGGCAGGACCACCGCGCGGACCGCCTCCGAGAACCGGGCGTAGCCGGCCTCGTCGAAGTGCAGGCCGTCGTCGACGAAGAGGGAGGGGTCGACAGAGCCGTCGGAGGTGACGAGCGCGTCGGCGGTGGGGACGAAGGTGACGCGGTCGTCCGTCTCGGCGTAGGCGCTGACCGCGGTGTTGGCGGCGCGGACCTCGGCGCCGACGGAGGCGCGGGCGGGCGTCTCCGCGATCTCGACGTAGAACAGCTCGGCGTCGGGGGCGACCTCCTCCACGCGCTGGAGGTACTCGACGACGGCGCCGGCGGTCTGGGCGCCGGTGCGCGAGCCCTCCTCGCCGCTGATGTCGTTCGCTCCCACGTACACGATCACGGCGCGGGGATCGAAGGGGACGACCATGCGGTCCAGCCACGCGAGGTGATCGGCGACGGTCGTGCCGCCGATCCCGATGTTGTAGGTCTCGAGCGGACGCAGGTCCTCCTTGGAGGTCGTCCAGCGGCCGATCGTGGAGCTGCCCGTGAGGACGATGCTGTGCTGCGGGAACCCGGCGGCGAAGCGCTTCTCGAGACCGGCGACGCGCTCGGCCATGTCGACGGAGGAGGTCGGGCCGGGGTCGGGGGAGCTCGCGGCCGGAGCGCCCGCGCCTCCGCTCCGCGAGGCGAGCGAGAGGGCGATGCCCGCGCCGGCGAGGACCAGCGCGAGCACCAGCAGCGCGACCAGGAGGCGGAGGCGGATGCGGCGGGGGCCGGGGGCGGAGCCGGAGGGCGTCGCTCGAGTCATGGCTCGATCCTCGGGCATCGGCGGGGGCGCGTCGTCCACGAGGAGGCCGTCCGAGGACCCGCGCACCCGGTGGCCGTCTCTCCGTCACCGGATCGCCGTGATCGAATACGCGCAGAACATCACAGAGGATGCACAGCCGTGCGACACTTGCACATCGCCATCGCCATCGTCGCCGCCGGCCGACTTCCGATGGACGATCACGACGAGGACTCATGGCACGCGCACGCATCACCTGGGTGGACACGGCGAAGGGCATCGCGATCATCCTGGTCGCCCTGGCCCACTCCGTGCAGTGGACCACGACGGCCGGGATCGCCCCCGACTCGTGGAACGAGATCAACCTCCTCCTCATCACCTTCCGGATGCCGCTGTTCTTCCTCGCCTCGGGGCTGTTCGCCGGCTCCGTGCTCACCCGGTCGTGGCCGGAGCTCTGGCGTTCGCGGCTGAGCCTGCTGGTCTGGGCCTTCCTGCTCTGGTCCGTGGTGCGGTTCCTCTTCTTCCTGGTGGTGCCCAACCCGGGCGGCACCGACGAGTCCGACCCGCTCGCGCTGCTCCTCCAGCCGGTGATGCCGCACAACGGGCTCTGGTTCCTCTACGCGCTCACGATCTTCTTCGTGGCCGCCAAGCTCGCGCAGGGCCGGATCGACTGGCGGGTGCAGATCGGCATCGCGACCGCGATCGCCGTGGTCTGGTACGCCGTCCGCTCCAGCACCTCCGAGGGCACCGGGAACATCGCCTGGGACGGCATGGCCCGCTACCTGATGTTCTTCCTGCTCGGCCTCTACCTGCGGAACGCGGTGATCGCGTTCGTGGAGCGCCGCGGGATCCTCAGCGGAGTCGGCTTCGGCGTGCTGTTCCTCGTGCTCGCCGGCGTGATCCTCGCCGTCCGCGCCCGCTTCCCGCTGCTGACGATCGGGCTGGTCCTGGTGAGCGTGCTGGCGGTCCTCGCCGGGCTCGTGGTCGCCCGCTTCCTCTCGAACCGGCGCGGCGCGGGCTGGATCACCTTCATCGGCCGCAACACGCTCCCGGTGTACGTGGTGCACGTCCTCTTCGTCTCGCTCGCCACGAGCGCCCTGCTGCTCTTCGACGGAGAGCGCTGGCTCGACGTCATCGGACCGGTCGTGCCGCTCCTGGTCTGCGGGATCGGCGTCGCGGCAGCACTGGGCTACTGGCGCCTCACCCGCGACCTGCCCGTGCTGAAGTACGGCTTCCAGGCGCCCGCCTGGTTCTCCGGCTCCCGCTCGCGCGTCGACGCCGGCTGACCGCGGGGCGCCCGCCGACGGCGCCTCGGCATCGGCCCCGGGAGTCTCTTGAACGGTTTCCCAAAGCCGATCTCGCGGATGTGCGCCTGGGAATCCGCTGAAGGCCCGTGAGAGGAAGTCTCAGCGCTCCGTCGCCCGCCTGATCGCTCGGCGTCGAGAGGCCGGCGGCGGCTGGTCCGACGGAGGCGAGCCCCGCTCGGCAGTCGCCGCGCGGGGGACTCCCTCGACGTCGAGAGGGACTGTCTCGACGTCGAGCGACCGGTCGGCGGGAGCGCTCGGAGGGGCGTCCGGGGCCACCCCGGAAAGGGTGCCGCCAGGAGCTCGCGGAAGGCCGCACATCCGCCCCAGTACTGGGATCGAAGGCCGTCGGACCCCTTCCGCCGACCTACTCTCGGAGCTGTGAACGAACTCCTGGACCCGCTCCTGCTGTCGAGATGGCAGTTCGGTCTGACGACGATCTACCACTTCCTGTTCGTGCCGCTCACGATCGGCATGGCGCTCACCGTCGCGATCTTCCAGACCTGCTGGGTGCGCACCGGGAAGGTGCACTACCTGCAGCTGACGAAGTTCTTCGGGAAGCTCTTCCTGATCAACTTCGCGATGGGCGTCGTGACCGGGATCGTCCAGGAGTTCCAGTTCGGGATGAACTGGAGCGACTACTCCCGCTTCGTCGGCGACGTCTTCGGGGCGCCGCTGGCGTTCGAGGGCCTGCTCGCCTTCTTCCTCGAGGCGACCTTCATCGGCCTCTGGATCTTCGGCTGGGACAAGCTGCCCGAGAAGCTGCACCTGGCCACCATCTGGCTGACCACGCTGGGCACCACGCTCTCGGCCTACTTCATCATCGCCGCGAACGCGTTCATGCAGAACCCGGTCGGCTTCCGCATCAACGAGACCAAGGGCCGCGCGGAGCTCACCGACATCTGGGCGCTCCTCACCAACAAGGTCGCTCTCGCCGCGTTCCCGCACACGATCTTCGCCTGCTTCATGGTCTCGGCCGCCGTCATCATCAGCGTCGCGGCCTACCACCTCTCGCGGAACCAGCACCTCGAGACCATGCGCCCGGCGCTGAAGTTCGGCGCCTGGATGATGCTCGTCAGCGGCGGCCTGACCCTGTTCACCGGCGACTCGCTCGGCCTCGCGATGGTCGACACGCAGCCGATGAAGATGGCGGCCGCGGAGGCGCTCTACAGGACCTCCACGGGCGTCGACGCCTCCTTCTCCGTCTTCACCTGGGGCACGCCGGACGGCTCGAGCGAGCTGTTCTCGATTCGCATCCCCTACCTGCTTTCCTTCCTCTCGACGCACACCTTCACCGGCACGGTCGAGGGCATCAACGACCTCCAGGCGCAGTACACCCAGGTCTACGGACCCGGCGACTACACGCCGATCATCTGGGTCACCTACTGGTCGTTCCGCTGGATGATGGCGCTCGGCGTCCTGGCCATCGGCGTGGCCGCGGCCGGCCTCTGGTTCACCCGGAAGGGCCGCGAGCCGAAGCAGTGGATGTGGAAGGTCGCGATCTGGGCCGCCCCGCTGCCGCTGATGGCGATGATCGTGGGCTGGGTCTTCACCGAGATGGGCCGCCAGCCGTGGCTCGTTTTCGGGCTGCTGAAGACCGCCGACGGAGTCTCGCCCGGAGTGAGCGGCCTCGAGGTCCTGATCTCGCTGCTCGCCTTCACCGCGATCTACGGCACGCTCGCCGTGGTCGAGTTCCGCCTGATCAAGCGGGCCGCGCAGGCCGGCCCCGACGACGCTCCCGAGGTCGACGAGGAGAGCGGTCGCCCGCAGCTCGTCGGCACCGTCTACTAGGAGGCACCCCTCATGGATCTCGCCGTTCTCTGGTTCTGGATCGTCGCGTTCTTCTTCATCGGCTACTTCGTCCTCGACGGGTTCGACTTCGGCGTCGGCATGTCGCTCCCGTTCCTCGGGCGCGACGACACCGACCGCCGCGTGCTGATCAACACGATCGGCCCGGTGTGGGACCTGAACGAGACGTGGGTGATCGTCGCCGGCGCCGCCCTGTTCGCCGCGTTCCCGGAGTGGTACGCCACGCTCTTCAGCGGGTTCTACCTGCCGCTTCTGCTCATCCTGCTCGCGCTGATCGCCCGCGGCGTCTCGTTCGAGTACCGGCACCAGCGTCCGGAGGCGCAGTGGAAGCGGCGCTTCGACACGATGATCGTCGTCGGCTCCGCGGTGCCCGCCTTCCTCTGGGGCGTGGCCTTCGCGAACATCGTGCAGGGCGTCCCGATGGACGCCGACCACAACTTCACCGGCACCGTCCTGGACCTGCTGAACCCCTACGCGCTCCTGGGCGGAGCGACGACCCTCCTGCTCTTCTTCACGCACGGAGTCGTCTTCGTCGCCCTGAAGACGGAGGGGGAGATCCGCGAGCGTGCGCGCCGCCTGGCGACCCGCGCGGGGCTGCTCACCGTGGTCGTCGCCGCGGTCTTCCTGGCCTGGACCAACCTCGGCCAGGGGAGCACCGCCTCCTGGGCGCTCTCGGCGGGCGCGGCCGCGACCCTCGTCGGCGGCTGGCTCGCGATCACGCGAGGCCGGGAGGGACGCGCCTTCGCGCTGCTGGCCGGCACCATCGCGCTCGCCGTGCTCGCCCTCTTCGCGACGCTGTTCCCCGCGGTGATGCCGGCCTCGAACGTCCCCGCCTACGGGCTGACGATCGAGAACGCCTCCAGCACGCCCTATACGCTGGCGGTCATGAGTTGGACCGCCCTGGTGTTCGTGCCGCTCATCGTCGGCTACCAGGCCTGGACCTACTGGATCTTCCGCAAGCGCATCAGCCGCGCGCACATCCCGGTCGACGCCCACTGACGTGAAGCCCCTCGATCCGCGCCTGCTCCGCTACGCCCGGGCGGCCCGCGTGTTCCTCCTGCTCGGCGGGGTGCTCGCGCTGGCGAGGACCCTGGCGATCGTCGCCTTCGCGTGGCTCGTGGCGCAGCTGGTGGCCGGTGCGGTCGACGGGAGGAGCGCCGACGATCTCGCGCCGCTGCTGGCCGCCCTGCTCGCGGTCGTCGCGGCGCGGGCGGCTCTCGCCTGGGCGACCGAGGTGAACGCGGTGCGCGGAGGAGCAGGAGCGAAGGCGCAGCTGCGGCAGGCGGTCCTCGCCGCACTGGTCGAGCTCGGCCCGGCGGGCCGCTCCGAAGGGGGCTCGGGCGGGGTCGTCGCGCTGCTGGGCGGCGGACTGGACTCCCTCGACGGCTACTTCGCCCGCTACCTCCCGCAGCTGATCGCCACCGCGGTGGCGACGCCGCTCCTGACGCTCGTGGTCTTCCTCGCCGATCCGCTCAGCGCGGTGTTCCTGGTGGTGACCCTGCCGCTCATCCCGGTGTTCATGGTGCTGATCGGCTGGGCGACCCAGGCCGTGCAGGCGCGGCAGTGGGAGCGGCTGCAGGCGCTCGCGTCCGGCTTCGTCGACACCGTCGGCGGCCTCGCAACACTCAAGATCTTCGGGCGGGCCGAGCGGCAGGCGACGCGGATCCGCGCGCTGACCGAGGACTACCGCGTGCACACGATGAAGGTGCTGCGGGTGACCTTCGTCAGCGGCTTCGTGCTGGAGCTCGCCGGCTCGCTCTCGGTCGCGCTGGTCGCCGTCTCGATCGGGCTGCGGCTCGTCGACGGCTCGCTCGGGCTGGCCGTCGGGCTGTTCGTCCTGGTGCTGGCGCCGGACGTGTTCCTGCCGGTGCGCCAGGTCGGTGCCGAGTTCCATGCGGCGGCGGACGGGGTGCAGGCGGCGGACCGCGCCTTCGCCGTCCTCGAGCGCGCGGCGGCCCTGCCCGCTCGCGGGAAGGCCCCGGCGGCGACGGGGGCGCTCGAGCTGCGGGGTCTCGCGGTCGACGACGGACGCGGGCGGACGCTCGCTCCTGTCGACGCGGTGCTCCCCGTCGGGTCGATCACCGTGGTGACCGGGCCCAGCGGGTCCGGGAAGTCGACGCTGATCGCCGCGCTCGCGGGCTTCGTGCCCTTCTCGGGCACGCTGCTGCTCGGCGGGTCGCCGGTCGCGGATCTGCGTTCGACGCTCGCCTGGGCGGGCCAGCGGCCCGACCTTCTCCCGGGGAGCGTCGCCTCCGCCGTCGGGCTCGGAGCACTCTCGCCGGACCCCGAGCGCGTGCGGCGGGCCCTGGCGATCGCCGCCGTCGACGTGGACCCCGAGCGCCGGCTCGACGCCGAGGGGACGGGCCTCTCGGGCGGGCAGAGCGCCCGTGTCGCCGTCGCCCGCGCTGTGCACCGCCTGCTCGAGCGCGGGTGCGCGGTGCTGGCCCTGGACGAGCCGACCGCCGCCCTCGACGACGAGTCCGAGCGGGCGCTGCTCGCCGGACTCAGGTCGCTGGCGGAGAGCGGGACGATCGTCGTCGTCGCCAGCCACCGGCCCGCGACCGTCGCGGCGGCCGACGCCGTGATCGCCCTGGCGCCGGCGGAGGCGGTCGCGAGGTGAACCGCTCCGACGTCCTCCGCGCCGCGATGCCCGGGCCGCGCCGCTTCCTGCCGGGTCTGTCCTTCGGGCTGCTCTCCTCCTCCGCCGTCGTGGCGCTGCTGGCCTGCTCCGCCTGGCTGATCGTCCGCGCGGCCGAGCAGCCGCCGATCCTGTTCCTCTCCATGGCCGTCGTGGGCGTGCGGGCCTTCGCGCTGGCGAGGGCCTTCTTCCGCTACCTCGAGCGGCTGACCGGCCACGACGCCGCCTTCCGCGCGCTCGCGGAGCTCCGGGCGGGCGTCTACGAGCGCCTGGTGCCGGTCGCGCCGGACGGGCTGGGCCGCGTGCGCCGCGGCGACCTGGTCTCCCGGGTGGTGGCGGACGTCGACGCCCAGCAGGACGTGCCGCTGCGCGTCGTGCAGCCGTTGGTCGTCGCGGCGCTGGTCGCTGCGGTCTCGGTGGTCGGCGTCTGGCTGCTGCTGCCGGCGATGGGCGCCGTGCTGCTGGCGCTGCTGGTCCTCGCCTTCGCCGGTGGGGCCCTGGGCGCCGGCCGGCTCTCCGCGCAGGCGGATCGCGAGCTGGCGCCGCTGCGCGGGGAGCTCGCCGAGCGCCTCAACCTGCTGGTCACCCGCCTCGACGTGCTCATCGCCTTCGATGCGGCGGGTGACGCTCTGGCGGACGTGGCACGCGCGGAGGAGTCGCTCGCCCGGGCGGCGCGTCGGCGGGCGGCCTCCGCCGGACTGGCCGCGGCCGTCCTCGCCCTCTGCTCGGGCGGTGCGGTCTGGGCGGGCCTCGCGCTCGGGATCCCGGCGATCGGCGACCTCGGCGGTCCGGCGCTGGGAGTCGTCGCGCTCGTGCCGCTCGCGGTCTTCGAGGTCGCCGCCGCCGCGCCGCTCGCCGTGCAGGCGGCGCGCACCGCGCTCTCGAGCGCTCAGCGCCTGGCCGATCTGGACGCCGAGGCGGCGTCGCCGGCGCTCGCGACCGACGCGGACGTGGACCCGGATGCCCCGGCTCCCCGGGGCGCCGGCATCGTCCTGCGCGACCTGTCGGTGAGCTGGCCCGGCGCGCACACGCCCGCGCTGCGGGGCGTCTCGCTCGACCTGCCGGAGGGTGCGCGCGTCCTCGTCACCGGCGGCAGCGGCTCCGGGAAGACGACGCTCGCGCACGCTCTGGTGCGCTTCCTCGACCACTCCGGCAGCTACCTCCTGGGCGGGGTCGAGGCGCGGACGCTGCCGCAGGCGGAGGTGCGGAAGCGGGTCGGACTCGTGGAGCAGCAGCCGTACCTCTTCGACGACACGATCCGGCAGAACCTCCTCTTCGCGCGGCCCGAGGCCGATGGCGCCGTGCTCGAGGCGGTGCTCGAGCGGGTCGGGCTCGGGCCCTGGGTCGCTGCACGCGGCGGGCTCGACGCGCGGGTGGGGGAGCGGGGCTCGCTCGTCTCGGGCGGCCAGGCTCAGCGGATCGCCCTCGCACGCGCACTCCTGGCCGATTTCCGCGTCCTGGTGCTGGACGAGCCGACGGCGTCGGTGGACGCTCCCGTGGCCGACGCCCTGCTCGGGGATCTGCTCCGCGCCGCCGAGGGGCGGACGGTGGTCCTGATCGCGCACCGGGTCGATCCGGGCCTGGAGTTCGACACGCGGATCCGGGTGGCGGACGGCACGGCGGCTCAGGAGTACCGGGCCGCCTGAGCAGGCGTCCGGCTCCGCGGGGCGGTCGGTCCGAGCGGCCGTTCAGCCGTGCTCCGTCCGGACCGAGGCCCGCGCCAGGGCGGCCGCGCGCGCCAGGCGCCCGCCCTCCGCCTCCCAGCGGTCGAGGACCGCGTCCGCCCGGGTCCGCGCCGCACCAAGCAGCCCTGCCAGGAGCGGAGCGACGACGTCGCGGGCCAGCGGGTCGCTCAGCTCGTCCACGCGGGAGTCGCGGACGAAGCCCTCGAGCCGGGTGAGGTCGGAGCCGCGCAGCCACTCGGCTCGGGACTGCAGCAGCACGACGGCCGCCAGCCGCGGCTCGAACACCGCCGGCTCCCACAGCTCGGAGGAGAGGGCGGTCACGTCGTCGTGCTCGAGCGAGCGGAACTTCCTCAGCGCGTCGCGGACGGTGCCGCGGACCGCCCCGACCGAGGCGCCCGTCGAGTCGAGCCCTGCTCCCAGGCGCTCGCGCACGTCCTGCGCGCGCCAGACGTCGCCCTCGTACTCCAGGGCCGAGCGGATGAAGTCGCCGGGGTCGCTCACCCCTCCATCATGCGTCGCGCGTCAGCCCCGGCTGGCCCAGACGGCCCGTCCGATGCCGTCGTACTCGACGAGGCGGCCGTCGTCCTGCAGCACGAGGCGGTAGGGCGCGACGACGCCGCTCTGGCCGATGCCGAAGGAGATCCTCGGGAACCGCAGCCAGAGGATCCGGGAGTCGGCCACGTCGAGCCGGCCCTCGGAGCTCATCGAGAAGGCGGCACCGGAGGCGGAGGAGGTGTTCGTCGCCCAGTCCGCGCCGTTCGGCCCGTAGACGACGAAGTTGCCGTCGCGCTGCATCTCAGCCCGCCACTGCCCGCTCGCCGAGGTCAGCCGCGTGCCCGCGACGACGAGGCCGCTCGGGGAGAGCGAGTCGCGCACGACGAGCGCGGCACTGCTCCAGAGGACGCCGGAGTCGTCCGCGATCCGGAGATCGCCCTCGCGGAGGACCATCGTGGCGCCCGGCTCGCCGGACGTGTCCGAGGCCCACACGGGCGCGCCGTCCGCGGTGTAGACCACGGCGTTCCCGTCGTCCTGCATCCGGAGTACGTTGCCCCGGCCGCGGGTGCCGCTCGCCCAGAGAGCCCCGCCCTGTCCGTAGACGACGAGGTTGCCGTCCGCCTGCATCACCGCCGTGGTGCCTCCCGGGGTGGCGAGCCGGTTCCCCGCGTAGAGAGTGCTGCCGCGGCGCAGGGTGTCGGTGCGCGGCTCGTCGATCCGGCCGCCGATGCTGCTGGCCCAGGCGGCCGAGCCGCTGCGGCGGTAGATCACGAGATTGCCGTCGTCCTGCATCCGCAGCTCGCCGCCCGGGTCGGCCACCGTGCCGCTCGCCCAGACCGGGCGCCCGTCCGCGGCGTACACGACGAGGTTGCCATCGTCCTGCATCCGCAGGCTGTCGCCGCGCCCCTGCGTGCCCGAGGCCCAGGTGGGACGGCCGCCGGCGGCGTAGACCACGGCGTTGCCGTCGGTCTGCATCACGAGGGAGGAGGCGCCGTCGGGGGACACCAGCCGCTCGCCGCGCGCGAGCTGCTCGCCGGCGCGGAGGACCGCGGCGGAGGCGACGGCGGAGGACGCCGAGGGCGGGGCCTCGATCGCGGAGGCGGGCAGCGAGCCCAGCAGGAGCGCGCCCGTGGCGGCGAGCGCCGCGAGGGAGGCGGTCAGGGAGCGGCCGGAGGGGAGGTGCGTCATCGCAGGGGTCCTGTCGGGGAG